>JAJDAX010000209.1 GCA_029261615.1 Nitrospinaceae bacterium | reverse complement strand
CCCCCTGACGCTGGCACTGTTTAATACATACCGGTCTTTCCTTTATCCCAAACATTATCCGCTAGACCTCACACGGCACAGCGATAACCGAGGTGATCTCTTTGAACTGGTCAAGGAACTCAATGGCGGACAGGTATATGTTTCCACCACAAAGCCCGGAGTGACACGCGGCAACCATTTCCATTGTCGTAAATTTGAACGATTTGTGGTGTTAAAAGGAACGGCGACGATATGCATCCGGCGCATGTTCTCAGACGAAATTATTCGGTTTGAAGTTCATGGCACCGAACCGCAAGTACTGGACATTCCCACTCTACACACCCATAATCTGATCAATAGTGGGCAGGACGAGTTGATCACCCTGTTCTGGGCCAACGAATTATTTGATGCTTCCCTTCCAGACACCGTCCGCGCGGACGTGTAATCATTAATTGAGGTTTCTGCAATGCCTTTGCCTAAAATCATGCTGATCGGATGCCAGGGTCAGGTGGGATTCGAACTGGAGCAGTTGCTCGCTTCCCGTTCTGAATTAAACTCATTCGATCTGCACAATCTGGATCTGCGTCAATTCGATAACGTCCGAACCACCATACGTGACCTGCAACCCACCATCATCATCAATGCGGCAGCCTACACACAGGTCGATAAGGCCGAAGAAGAACCGGAAGCCGCCCATCTGTTAAACGCCGAGGTTCCTGGGTTGTTAGCGGAGGAAGCGGAGCGAACAGGCGCGGCATTGGTCCATTACTCAACAGACTACGTTTACTCAGGTGAAAAAAATTCTCCCTATGTTGAGGAGGATATTGCCGGTCCATTGGGTGTATATGGTGCCTCAAAACTGGAGGGGGATCTTGTGATTCAAAAGAGCTCTGCCCCGCATTTGATATTTAGAACAAGTTGGGTGTATGGGATGCGTGGTAAAAATTTTCTTTTGACGATGATGCGGCTTGCCAAAGAACGGCCGGAATTAAAAGTCATTGACGACCAGCATGGTGCTCCCACCTGGTGCCGCACCATCGCCCAAACTACGGTGAGCGCACTTGAAAAAATATTGGGTTCTAATCTTGAGGGAGAAGTTAGAAAGCTTGAAGACGTTTCTGGTGTTTATCACCTGACCTCGGGCGGGCAAACAACATGGTTCGGTTTCACTCAGGCGATTGTTGACGCGCTGTCGCTTGACAGTCCTCCCACCCTCATTCCAATCCCGACTAGCGAATACCCGACCCTGGCGGTCCGGCCAAAATATTCTGTTCTGGATAATTCAAAACTCACAAGCACTTTTGGCACCCATCCCCCCACTTGGGACCAGGCCCTTGCCAATTGTATCGCTGAAGGGCAAGAGGCTTGATTCTTTCAATGATATAAAACACTGCTGATTATTCTGAAAAAGAATCAAGGAATCCCAATGAATTTTCGATAGGATCGTCATACCATGATAAAAATAAGCCATCAGCAGGAGGATCGGCATGTTTGAGGGTAAAACAGTATTGATCACCGGTGGTACCGGTTCTTTTGGCAACCAGATGGTGCACTACCTACTGAAAAAAGACTGCAAGGAAATCCGCATATTCAGCCGGGATGAAACCAAGCAGGATGCCATGCGGACCGACCTCAACAATCCGCGTCTGAAATTTTTCCTGGGAGATATCCGCGAACGTGAAAGTCTTGATGAGGCTATGCAGGATGTCGACCTCGTGTTTCATGCGGCGGCCTTGAAGCAGGTGCCATCATGCGAGTTTTTTCCGATGGAAGCGGTCAAGACCAATATCCTCGGAAGCCGCAACGTAATTCAATCAGCGGTGGGACATGGTGTTCGATCACTGGTCTGCCTGAGCACCGACAAGGCCGTTTATCCAGTCAATACTATGGGCATGAGCAAGGCACTTATGGAAAAAACAGCTCAGGCGGCATCGCGCGAGCTCAAACCTGATGACACGGTGATCACCTGCGTCCGCTATGGCAATGTGATCCACTCGCGCGGATCGGTAATCCCACTGTTCATTAAACAAATCAAAGAAGGAAAACCGCTCACTGTGACCGAGCCCTCAATGACCCGGTTTTTTATGACGCTTGAAAATGCAATCCACCTTGTGGAATTTGCTTTCACCAACGGACAGCAGGGCGACCTCTTTATCCGCAAGGCTCCCGCTTCCAATCTGGGAACCCTGGTTGAAGCAGTCAAGCGGGTGTTCAAGGCAACGAACCCTGTAGAGGTTATCGGCATGCGTCACAGCGAAAAAATGCACGAGACTCTGGCCAATCAAGATGAATTGAGCCGGGCTGAAGATATGGGAGATTTCTATCGCATCACGATGGACAACCGCGACCTGAACTACGAAAAATACCTCACCAAAGGCGAACCTGCTAGATCCGACGTTGTGGACTTTTCATCAAATATAGCCAGACAGTTGTCGATTGAAGAAGTTGAGCAACTTCTTTTAACCCAACCTGAAATCCAAATGTACCTGAAGGAAATGGGGCTGAACTGATTTTCAATCCAGCCACTATTTATTTTTGCGATCCCCTTTCAGGGAGAAACAGTTGTGTCCCCACCAATATTTGGCTATATTGAATTCGAGACCTCAATACATTGAAACGGTCAGGTCGAACAGATAAGCTGGCTTTCTTTTTTTATTTTTTATCAGAGCACATCTTGTCACCTAAATTATCTTGAGCGACCTTGTCTTGGTTTATCAATCTTAATCTCGAATCATTTGCATGAACTCATCGATAAATCTTGCGCTGGTCGGAGCCGGTTACTGGGGGAAAAACCTGGCACGGGTATTTAACGAGCTCGGTGTCCTGCGCGTTATTTGCGATCCGTCGGAAGAAATTTTCGAACGAAAAAGCAAAAGGTATCCAGGGGTTTCAGTCACCCCCTCCTTTACCGACCTTCTCAATCAAAAAGAAATCGAAGCTATCGCAATTGCAACACCTGCGGTCCATCATTATTCTATGGCGAAAAATGCCCTTCTTGCGGGCAAGCATATCTTTGTTGAAAAACCTCTCTCCCTTACCGCAGAAGAAGGTCAGGAACTAACAGAACTTGCAAAAACGCAGGAGCGGACGCTTTTTGTCGGACACATCCTCCACTATCATTCAGCCATTATTAAAATCAAACAACTGCTTGCCGAGGGGGAACTCGGCCGACTGCAATATATTTACTCCAATCGTCTGGCACTTGGAAAGTTCCGCCGCGAAGAAAATATTTTATGGTCATTCGCGCCACACGATATCTCGGTCATCCTGTCACTCGTCCACGAAGAACCGGATTCCGTATGGGCTGTCGGCAGCAACATTTTGCATCCGAATATTGCCGACACAACTATCACGCATATGAAATTCCCCTGTGGGGTTTCAGCGCACATCTTCGTTTCCTGGTTGCATCCGTTCAAGGAGCAAAAACTTGTCATCGTCGGTGATCGCAAGATGGTCACTTTCGATGATACGGCCCCCGTAGACCAGAAGATCATGGTGTATCCACACAATATTCTCTGGCGGGAAGGCATTCCGTTTCCGGAAAAGAAAGAAGGCACTGCAGTTGACCTGACCGACACCTGGGAAGAACCTCTAAAAAGTGAGTGCAAAGCGTTCCTGAAGTCCATTGAAGGTGAACCTTTCTACACCACCGGCGAAGAAGCGGTGCGCGTTCTGTCGGTATTACAACGATGCCAGACCTCTCTAGACCAGGTATAACTTGGCGTAATCCTTCGCAAGAATAATTTTCAACTGACAAAACCTCTGGAAATTATTTTATGAATCTTGGAATCATCACCTATCACTATCCTCATTTGAAAACTGAACAGGTGTTACTGCGCCTGTTGGCAATGAACCGGTATTCGATGGAGCTGTTTGCATTGCCCTTTAATCCACGTAAACCCCGTAACCCAATCATTGTTCATCGCCCCCAACAGGAAACGGGAGCGCACCCTGAAGAAATTGCAAAAAAGTTTGGATTAGCTTATCAGGCCGTGAAGCAAGATCGAGACATTCCCTGTGGACTCGATTACTATTTAATTTTGGGTGCCGGTATTTTGTCTGAAGAATTTATTCGAGGAAAAAAAACAATCAATTGTCATCCCGGTGTCATCCCGGCTTCGCGCGGGCTGGACTCCTTCAAGTGGAGCTTGCACGATGGAAAACCTTTGGGAATCACCCTTCATTTCATCGACGAAAAAGTCGATGCAGGAGAAATCATTTCCATCAAACCGACACCTGTATTTTCCAACGACACGATAGAGAGTCTCGCACAAAGACACTATGAAATTGAAATCGATATGACCGCACACTTCCAGGAGTTTCTGGAAACCCCGACCAATCCGTTTGCTGGCATTGCCATGGGGGAGCCCCATATGCGTATGAATCAGGAAACGGAAAAGAAGACGTTGGAAAATTTTGGTAGTTACCTGGAAAAGTTCAGTGTCGAGAGGTGAACTGTTTTTCGAGAATATGAAGGAAAGGTTGCTCAGACGGGAATTAAGCTAATCGCGTGAACCCTCGGAAGGGAATCCCGACGACGGATCATCTCGGAGCAATATAGGATCAATTTCCATGATTCTGGATCCACTGCTTTTTACGAGGCTCTTCAAATTGAATTCAAGCGTTTCCATGGTAGCCGTTCCGACCTCGCTGCACAGTTGATTCATCCGCTCCATAAACTCTTTGTCGGTCCGGGATGGGGGCAGAACCCGTTTGATTTTTTTATGACTGGTAGGCAGCTCTTCTTCGCCATCGGCGACCAGCTCTTCGTATAGTTTTTCGCCCGGACGCAATCCCACATACTGGATTTCCATATCTTTGCCGGGAATAAAACCGGATAATCGGATCATTCTTTTCGCCAGATCAACAATCTTGACCGGTTTTCCCATGTCGAGGAGAAAGATTTCCCCCCCTTCCCCAAGAGAGGCCGCCTGTAAAATTAATTGCGCCGCCTCGGGGATCAACATAAAGAATCTTTCCATATCGGGATGGGTGATCGTCACGGGTCCGCCGTTTTCAATCTGGCTTTTGAATAAACGGACCACACTGCCGTTACTACCGAGGACGTTTCCAAAGCGAACCGTGATAAACCGTGTGTCCTTGCTGGAGGATTTGAACTGCAGGATTTTTTCACAGATATTCTTGGTCATCCCCATGATGCTGGTGGGGTTGACCACCTTGTCGGTGGACACCAGCACAAACCGTTCGACCCCAAACTGTTCGGAGAGTTCAGCGCAGGTGTTGGTTCCAAAAATATTATTGTAAATGGCCTCGTCAATATTCTCTTCCATCAAGGGAACGTGTTTATGAGCGGCCGCATGGAACACCATGTCAGGCCGATACTCCCGGAAGACGTTCTCCATTTTCTTTTTATTGGTCACAGAACAAAACACACAATGAGTTTTAGTTCCCAGGGTCTCCAGCCTGACCTTCAGGTTGAGGTCATACAAATAATTTTCACCCTTATCTACCATGATGAGACGATCCGGATTGTATTCAAGTATCTGGGAGCAAAGCTCTGAGCCAATCGATCCACCGGCACCAGTCACCAAAACGGTTTTACCTCTGAACATTTCCTGGATGGCCTGCAAATCAAGCGACACGGCATCACGTCCCAGCAGGTCACTGATTTCAACATTTCGAATCTGGTTGATATGAATATTCTGAGAAGAAATGTCCTTAACCGATGTTGCCAGTTTACATTTAACCCCCAGCATCTGACAGCGACCCACTATCTTGCTCAATTCATCCGAATCGATCTGGTTGATCGCTACCAACACTTCTTTTATTTCAAAATCATGAATAATATCTGGTAATCGGTCCATTCCGCCTAAAACCTTTATGCCCATCAACCGGCTGTTCCATTTGGAAGGATCGCGATCGATAAAACAGCACACACGATAATGCGATGAAAACCTTTTAAGGTGTTTAAGAAGGTACGCTCCGGTATCTCCAGCACCGATGACCAACGTATTGCAACCGGAAGCCGATTGAATTTTTTTCTTTTTTCGCTCCTTCCAGAATCTCCAAAATACCCGGGTCCCACCAAGCAGAGTGATCGCCAGTATGCCTTCGATTACCAGGATGGATCGTGGAATATGAAACGCGCGGTTATAAAAAAACAAAATCGAAACAGCAACCAGTGAACTGAACAAAACACCTTTTACAATTTGAAACAAGTCTTCAAAGCTAGAGTATTCCCAGAACCTGTTATAGAACCCCAAATAAATCAGGCAAACGGCCCGCGACAACAGAAGGAAGGGCAGAACCGTTTTTAAAACGACCACTTCCTCAACTGGAATGGACCCGTCGAATCTAAGAAAAAATGCCAGATAAAGGGCGACAACAGTAAACCCCAGATCCAACATCAATAAGAGTAATCTGCGAGGCTTCGAAAAAAAGACGCTAAGGGGATTCGAGCGCATGGTCAGAGTAGTATCCGGATGTTCCGGTTAGATACCGGCAGGGAGAATAAGAAGTGAACGGACAACAAAAGGACAACCTTTAATCGACATGAAAATTCTGATCTTTACTTATTGGAAGGGGGCAATCCTGATTTCAGAACAAAATCAAGGCAATAAAACCAAGGCCCTTTTTCCATGAATATTATGCCTTAAATTTGATATAATTCCAGCAGTTTCAATCAGGGTTTCCCTCCATTTACCTGGATTTTTCATGATTTTTGAAAATTCCCAGATCCCCCCAATATAAAATCATCATGAAACTACTCGTAACCGGGGCCGCAGGGTTTATTGGCTTTCATACATCCCGACGTCTTCTTCAAGACGGTCACGAGGTGGTAGGGCTCGATAATTTGAACTCCTACTACGATGTGCAATTAAAAGAGGACCGGCTGGCCCTGCTTAAGGAGTATTCCCAGTTCACCTTCGAGCATGAAAACCTGGAAAACAGGGCTTTCATGGAAGATTTATTCAGGAAAGCTCATTTTGAGCGTGTAGTCCATTTAGGAGCCCAGGCTGGGGTCCGGCATTCTTTGACCCACCCACATGACTATATTGACAGCAATGTTACCGGATTTCTGAATATTCTGGAAGGTTGCCGACATCACGAGGTTCCACATCTCGTCTACGCCTCATCAAGCTCGGTTTATGGGCTCAACAGCCAAATGCCCTTTTCGGTAAATGAACCCACCAATCATCCGTTGGCCCTCTATGGCGCAACCAAAAAAGCCAACGAATTGATGGCCCACAGCTACGCCCACCTGTTTCGGATGCCCGTTTCAGGACTGCGCTTTTTCACAGCCTACGGTCCATGGGGTAGGCCGGATATGGCCCTGTTCATATTCACAAAAAATATTCTGGAAGGAAAACCCATCGACGTTTACAACCAGGGAGAGATGACGCGCGACTTCACCTACATCGACGATATCGTGGAAGGCATCGTCCGTGTGGTTCATTCCCCGGCTACGCCGGATCCTGATTGGGACTCCAACCATCCCGACCCTTCCACCTCCAGTGCCCCTTACCGCATATATAATATAGGTTGCAGCAATCCTGTTCCATTGATGAAATTTATTGAGGAACTGGAAAAAAATCTGGGTCGAAAGGCCACGATCAACCTCCTTCCCATGCAACCGGGTGACATCCCGAAAAACCACGCTGATGTCTCTGACCTGAAAAAACAGTTCGGCTATAGCCCAAAGCGCGATGTGACTTACGGGATAAAACAGTTCGTCGACTGGTATCTGGATTATTACAAAGGAAAAGCCTCGTCCTCTTCCTGACCAGCTACAAATAAATTTGTTTTCACTCCTCCCCTCTCAGGAATTTTAAAAACACCTTTACGTCTCCCATCCACTTTCTATTGGTGATCTCCCTTTGTCGCTACGATTATGCTTTGACCGCAGGCGATATCGCGTAGAAGCGGAATCCGTTCAACGATTGGCCCAGCAGCGCGCAACACCCGAGCCATCCAGTCCGGGCAAAACATCGGCACCAAATTAAACACCCGGTTCGAGCGCACACTGAAACCGGAATCAAGAATCCAGGATTCGACCGTAGAAGGTGAAAAGGAACGCTCCTCATGTTCTATATGGTAGCGCGAATATTTTTCCAATAACTTGAGGACAGGATTATTACCATTCGGTTCAAGCACGATGAGTGTTCCGTGGAAAGGTGCCAGACTTGCTATTGCACCAGGAGGGTCCGGCAAATGATGGAGCACACCGCGCAAAACGATGCAGTCGAAGCGGTTACTGGTAAGATAGCTTCCAAGATCGTAGATATTACCCGTTTCAAATTTTACCGTCGTATCAACTCCAAGCTCTCTTGCTTTTTTATTTGCCGATTCGACGGCTGCTTCTGCAGGGTCTACACCCAATACCTCTTTTACGTCAAGCCTGGGAAATTCGAGTGTGTAGGTTCCATCACCGCAACCCAGGTCAAGAATGGACTTGTTTTTAAAACCGTAGGACTCTGCAATACAATCTGTAAACCGTGAGTTCGCAATGGATGCCGACAAGCGCTCGGTGGTGTAGGCATAGGAACCTGTCTTCCTGACATCTTCATCGAACTGGCTGACGTTTTTTTTAACAGTTTTACCCGGGTCCTCAGCCATTATTTATCCTTTCAGGTTTCGTTGCGACGGCGAGCATGTTCCCGACTTTTAGCGACACATGAATATTTGATAAGCCCGTGAACTTTAGAACAGCCTCAATGGG
>JAJDAX010000208.1 GCA_029261615.1 Nitrospinaceae bacterium | reverse complement strand
GGCTGGGTATGCAAAGGTAGAACGCAAGCGTTAGCACCACCATGGCCAGGGTGGCAAATTTAAAGTCAGGCTTTAGGCGTGAAGCTTTTAAAATCATCTCATTAAAATCCTCAGCTGGAACCGTCCTGTTTTGAAACGGTGTTCAGGCTTTTTTCAAGGATGCCAATCAATTTCAAAATGTCCTTGCGCGTTACAATAAGTGGAGGAATAAACCGCAGAGTATTGGGCGCGATGGCATTAACCAACGCTCCTCGTTGCAGGCATTCACTGGAGACTGCAGGTGACGGCAGAGACAGATCAACACCGATCATCAAACCTTCGCCCCTTACTTTCTTGATGACAGGGTGTCGGTCTCCCAGTTTCTTTATTTCCTTTCTGAAAAACTCACCTTTGTTCTGAACCTGCTTTAAAAAACTTTTAGAAGAAACAATTTTTGTGACGGCCAATGCTGCAGCACAGGCCAGAGGGTTGCCGCCAAAAGTGGTGCCATGGGTACCCGGTCCGAGCGAGGCGCCCAATTCATCGGTTGTGAGGAGGGCGCCGATCGGCATACCGCCGCCCAACCCCTTGGCCAGTGTCATGATATCAGGTTGCATCTTCATACCCTGATGTGCAAATAAATGACCGGTTCGTCCCATTCCCGTTTGTACCTCGTCCAGGATGAGCAACACCTTTTTTTTGTTACAAAGTTTCCTCAGGTTTTGGAAATAATTGTTGCTTGCCGTATTGACCCCCGTCTCTCCTTGAATAGGTTCGATCATCACAGCACAGGTTTTTGATGTGATGGCTTTTTTCATCGCTTTCAAATCGCCAAAGGGGACGTGTTTGAATCCCGGCAACATGGGGCCAAAGCCAGCTTTCATTTTGTCCTGTCCGGTCGCGCTGAGGGCTCCAAGAGTTCTGCCATGGAAAGAAGCCAGAGTGGTCACGATCTCGATGCGTTTTTTTTGTCCTCGATCGAACATTACTTTTCGTGCGAGTTTGATGGCCGCTTCGTTTGCCTCCGTTCCGCTATTGCAGAAAAATGCCTTGTCTGCAAAACAATGGCGTGTGAGTTCCCGAGCCAGTTCCGATTGTAGGGGAATGTGATACAGGTTGGACACATGCAAGAGCGTGCCCGCCTGTTGTTTAATGGCTTTGACAACGTCGGGGTGGCAGTGGCCCAGGCTGTCCACTGCAATGCCTGCGACAAAATCGAGATACTTGTTGCCGGATTCATCCCAGACGTACATCCCTTTCCCTTTGGAAAGGGCGATTGGAAACCGACGATAGTTTCCAAGGAGGTGCTGGTCGGTCATTTTTATTACAGAAGAATTCGTGGTCATTTCGGCTTTAAGGACTTGTTGTTAATAATTTCGATATACTACTCCGGTATAAAAAGTGCCGGAGAATTATGTGCGATCTATTATACCCCGAATTGAAAATCTGAAAGGTTTAGCTCTTCTTAAAGAAGGGATTTTGGATCTGTTGTTTCCCCGGCGCTGTGTTTTTTGCGGGTTGTCGCGGCAGGGTGGAGGCCCCTGTCTTTGCAGTCCATGTCAGGAGGCACTCCATATTCTCAGTCAACCCTGGTGCGGGATATGTGGTTATCCTGCGGAAATAGATTATACCGTTCCAGAGGAAAATTTTGTATGCGCGCGGTGCCGCCTTCAAGCGCCGCCTTTCGATAGGGCGCGATCCATTGTGCTGTATGAGTCTGCGTTCAAGGGATTGATGGCTTTTTATAAATACCAGGGACAACCCGGCGCCCTGGATGAAATACGTCCGCTTTTACAGCAGTATCATCTCAACCATGCGGATGACTATTGCGATTTGATCGTGGTCCCTGTGCCGCTTCACGACAGCAAATGTCGGTCACGGGGATTTGATCAGGCGGTTTTACTGGCTCGTGAAGTGTCTGAAGTTTTCAATTTACCCCTTGCCGCTGGTGTGATGACACGGATTCGTGCCACAGAGACGCAGACCCGGATGAGTCGGAAAAAGAGAATTGAAAATATGCGCGGTGCGTTTGCTGTCTGTGACGTCTCTTTAGTTGAGGATCGCCGGGTGCTGGTGGTTGACGATGTGATGACAACCGGTGCGACGGTTGGGGAGGTGTCGCGCGTACTCAAAAAAAATGGAGCCCGGTGGGTGGAAGTGCTCACCCTGGGCCGGGCTCCCTGAAATTGCTTTTGGTTTGAATCAGGTTCTAATTGACGCGGTCACAATCCACCAGGCAAAAATACTGGCGGCGTACCCCAAGGCGATCACCCATGTCCACTTGAGGTGGGCCATGAAGGTGTAGTTTTTCTTGTCCACTCCCATTACGGCTACGCCGGCTGCGGAACCGACCGACAATAAACTTCCTCCAACACCACAGGTTAAGGTGATCAGTAGCCATTGATCGAGCCCCATTGTGGGGTCCATCTTGAGGACGGCGTACATGACGGGAATGTTGTCTACAATTGCCGACAGGACACCGACAATAATATTAGCCGTGGTTGGGCCGAGGTCCACATAAAGTGTTTCACTCGCCAGTGCAAGGTAGCCCAGATATTGCAGGGCTCCGACGGCGGAGAGGACACCGAAGAAAAAGAGGAGCGTGTCGAACTCGACTGTTTCGATCCGTTTAAAGATATCGAAAGTGTGGCTGACATCCTCCTGGTGTTCCCTGGCAATTCCCATGTTGTCGAGTTCTGTTTTATCGCCCCATCGCTTGAGGTAATATCCAAATAGCATCAGCACTCCAAGCCCCAACATCATCCCCATGAATGGAGGAAGGTGCAGGAACTGATGGAAACTGACGGCGGTTGCAATGGTGAGAACCCCGAGCACGATCACCACTTTTGCTCCCGGTTTCATGGTGACTATTTCCTTTGTCACTTCGGGTTTTTCATCCGGTAGAAACATGTACATGATTACTGCGGGCACGATCCAGTTGACTACGGACGGGATCATCAGATAAGAGAATTGCATGGTCGGGACTTTGTTGGCGGTCCAAACCATCAATGTTGTGATATCGCCAAACGGGCTCCAGGCACCGCCGGCATTGGCAGCAACCACAATGTTGGTAAACGACATTGAGATAAATTTTCCGTTTCCTCCACTGACTGCCAGCGCTACGGTAGCGAGGAGCAGGGCGGTAGTCAGGTTATCTGCAAGAGGGGACAGAAAAAAGGCGATGGTTCCTGTGGCCCAGAAAAGCTTTTTGAACCCCATCCCGCGCGACAGCAGCCAGGTGCGCAGAGTGTTGAACACGTTGCGTTCCGCCAGAGTGTTGATATAAGTCATGGCGGCGAGCAGAAAGAAGAACAGTTCCCCGATTTCTGCAATCAGCTCAACTATATATTCATGAGCATGCCCTCCACTGTGGCCGTGTTCATAAATGCCAATAAACATCCACATAAGGCAGCCTGCAACGATGACAGGTTTTGATTTCCGTAAATGAATATGCTCTTCGGCAATGACCAAAGAGTAACTGAAAATGAAAATAGCTAAACAGAGGAAGCCGACC
>JAJDAX010000207.1 GCA_029261615.1 Nitrospinaceae bacterium | reverse complement strand
ACCCGGTGGGTCAGGAATAGAAAAAACAGTGTGAAGGATGTGTAATACATCAGATCGCTGGTATCGATCACACCCCGTGTGAAGTTTTGCAAGTGACTGGAAAGGGACAAGTATTCCAGGATTTGCGCCATGCCCGGGCTGCTGGATTGTGATTGCCAGCCAATGATCCACATCAGGAAAATAAACCCAAAGGTGATTACTGCGGCTATGAGCTGGTTGTCGGTGAGGGAGGAGGCGAAGAGCCCCATCGAAACATAACAACTCGTCATAAGCAGCACACCCAGATAACCCGTCAGGATCGGGCCCATTTCCGGTTGCCCTATTAGTAAAATGAATCCTACGAAATAGGAAGAGCCGAGCACCAAAAGCCCCAGTATTGTGAGGCAGGCAAAGAATTTACCGCCAACGATTTCCCAAAGCCTGATGGGTGCTGCCAGAAGCAGTGGGAATGTCTTTTGTTTTTTTTCTTCGGCCAGGCTGCGCATTGTGACCATTGGGCTGAACAACAACAGGATGAAAGCCATCAAACCCAGCAGAGGTTCAATGACATCGGTGTTGACGTTCAATGGAGGTGTCCCTTGTTGCTGCATTTGCATTTGAGTTGCCTGAAAACTTGCGTAGCTGAAAGCATCGAGAGTGTTGGTGGTCATGAATCCCATGATTCCCAGGAACACCGTGGCCAAAAGGTAGAACACCGGAGATGTGAAATAGCCTTTGAGCTCCCTGAGACCTATGGTGAAGGCGTTTTTCATGATGCTACTTCGCTTTCTTCCGTTGTCAATTGCAGGAAAACATCTTCAAGCGACAGCGAGACCGGGCGCAGGGCTTCCAGTCCCCAGCCCTGTTCAAGCACCAGACCTGCAACGTCTTCCTGGGGCAGGCTTTCCGGTTGGCATTCCAGAATGAATTGTGTGGGCGATTGAGCGGTAGCCGAAATTACGGGTTCAAGTGCCAATAACTTTTCAACGACCTGATCCGCTACGTTCCGGAGAGTCAATTCGAGTCGCTGAGTTTTATTTAATGAGGCGGTCAAACCTTCGAGTGTGTCCATAGCGGCAATCTGCCCTTCATGGATAATGATCACTCGCTGACAGATCTGGGTCACTTCAGGCAGGATATGGGAACTCAGCAGGATGGTGTGTTCCTGTCCAAGATCGCGGATCAATTTTCGTATTTCGATGATCTGGATCGGGTCGAGGCCGATGGTGGGCTCGTCAAGAATCAGAATGTCCGGATCGTGTACCATCGCCTGGGCAAGTCCGACGCGCTGCTGGTACCCTTTTGAAAGCCGTCCGATGATTCTTCCTCGGACATCGCCCAGCATGCAGCGGTCGATCACGGAGTCCACCGCACGTTTGATTTTTCCAGACGGCACCTGATGGATTTTTGCCGCGAATACAAGAAAGTCTCGTACGATCATGTCCTGATACAAGGGCGGATTTTCAGGCAGGTAGCCGATTTTCCGGCGGATTTCCATCGGGTCTTCGAATACATCATGGCCATCCACCCGGACCGAGCCACTGGTGGCGGGAAGAATACTGCACAGAATGTTCATGGTGGTGCTTTTGCCGGCACCGTTGGGGCCCAAAAAGCCCACCACTTCGCCCTGGTTGACTTGAAAGCTCAACCGGTCAACCGCAAGTCGCGGTCCGTAGGATTTTGTCAGGTTTTCAACTTCAATCATGAATTAAACAATATAAGACAAGCCGGGGTAGGTTTTGGGAATTGATTGCTAATTTTCGAAATGACTCGGCGTAATGTTAAGAATTCTTTGAGGAAATATTTCAGACACGGATTGTTTTTGAAAGCCAGAGCCCTATTACCGTCATCAAACCGCTGACGAATAAGTATCCAACCCTTTAAAAAATAGCACAGGCACTTTTTATTTTCACAAAAATTTTTTGAGATTTGGGAATAATTGTGAGGAGATCCCGCCTTATACTCCCAGTAATCCGAATCCCCAGACGGCAAAAAACAGCACAAAGGCAAGACTCCAGAGGACAGCCGGTCTTCTCCGAAACTGGCCTTTCGCATTAAACCCCTGGATGATCAACCCGACAAGGCAACCGACCCAGCCGATAAAGCCTGCTTCCGACACGATGGACCAGGCGACATTGGGTGACCGGTCACGCTTCAGGAGGCGCAGATTCTCCATTTTGCGGTCTTCAAAAGATTTTTTGGAGATGGCAGGTGCCGTGGCAGGTGCTTTGGCCATCAGCGTCGCAATTTTGTCATTGCACCGGGCAATCCAGGTTTCTCCGGGAGTGAAAAAACTGCGTGTGCTGTAAAAAGCACCGCGCAACATCCGGTATATTTCAAGCGCCCGGTCGGAGAACCCCTTGTTTTCATATTGTTCGGCAATGGCCCAGATCCGGCTGGCGGCTTCATCTGCGGTGCCAAGTCCGGGAAGGTGCCACTTGATGGCCCGGAGATAATGATCCACAGCGCGCGTGGGTTTGCTTTCATTTGAAAAATGTTCGCCCACAGCCAGTTCATTTTTCGCGCTCAGGAAAACTTTTGCAACACTCGAAAAAGCGAGCACGATCAAAAGCACCATCAGCCAGGATACCCAGGATTCAGTAATTTTCATCAGGGAGTTCCCCTTGTGTTTGATAGATGCTTTGTTACTTTAACCGAACCTTTGTACCATTTTTTTGTGCGGAATCATAAATTGCATTGATGATTTTTAAGGCCATTAGTCCGTCTTCTCCACTGGAGGCACTTGGTTTCCCTTTTAGAATACAGCCGACAAGATCACGGGCAGCACCTGTGAAAGGGCTTTCCTTGTTTTTTGGTTCAGGAAATGGGACCTG
>JAJDAX010000206.1 GCA_029261615.1 Nitrospinaceae bacterium | reverse complement strand
GAATCGCTGCGCGGCGTACACCGTCATCGGGAACCACCCCACGTGCCATCACTTCCAGTTTGATTTGGCCAAGTGGAGTCATGATGCGTTGACCTTTTTCAAACGTTCAAGCAGGCGTTGGTGAATGCCGTCAAATCCGCCCGAGGACATGATCATGACGACGTCCCCCGGTTGACACTCCCGGCTGAGATGATCGACGATGTCCTCAACTTCCGGAATGTACCAGGCTTCTTTGCCACTCGCTTTAATGGAAATGATCAGAGTATCGGGATCCAGTCGTTCTTCTTCAGGAACTTTTTCAGGCGCGAATGGGGCGGCGATCACCACGCGGTCGGCCGGTCCGAAGCTTTTTGGCAGTGCTTCCTGAAAAACGTTGCGCCGCGAGGTGGCGGAGCGTGGTTCGAACACTGCCCATAGACGAGAGTCCTCCCAGGCTTCCTTGATACCTGCCAGGGTGAGTTCGATTGCTGTTGGGTGATGGGCGAAATCATCGATCACGGTCACCCCGTTTTCTACCCCGACCACTTCCTGTCTTCGTTTGATCCCTGCGAATTCTGCGTAGGCGGCTGCAATTTCTTCAGGTTTTAATCCAAGGCGCAGACACAGTGCCGCGACGGCTGCAGAGTTTAACGCGTTTTGCCTGCCGGTCATGGGTAAGGAGAAATCGCCGACCTTGCTGCCGTTATGTACCAGACTGAACCTGCCTGCACCGTTGGTCCATTTGTAGTCGGTGATCGCCCAATTGGCTTCGCTTGAAAACCCGTAGGTCTCAATGTCGCAGGGTATATTGCCGGTGACATCCTTGATATTCGCATCGCCGTGGGCGGCCAGTAAAAATCCATCCGGGTCGATGATATCGACGAACTTCAGGAAAGCATCCTTGATCTGATCCAGGCTGGTAAAGATGTCAGCGTGGTCAAATTCGATGCCGGTCAAAATAGCGGCGTGCGGCTGGTAATGAAGAAATTTGGGACCCTTGTCGAAAAAGGCCGTATCGTATTCGTCGCCCTCGACAGCGAAGTGTTCGCCCGCACCAAAACGGTGATTGCTGTCAAAATTTTTGAGCCAGCCCCCGACCATAAAACCGGGATCGCGCCCGGCATGATACAGGGTCCAGGCGAGGAGCGAGGTGGTGGTTGTTTTGCCATGGGTGCCGGTGACGACCAGGGACTTTTTCCCTTCCAGGAAAAACTGAGACAGGGTTTCCGGAAAGGAAAGGTACCGGATATTCTGTTGCTGGACCGCAAGGACCTCGTCGTTGTCTTTTGACACCGCGTTGCCGATGACTGCAATGTCGATATCCGGTGTGATATTTTTCGCCTTGTAACCGGGTTTAACCGGAATGTTCAAATCTTGCAATAGGGTGCTCATGGGCGGGTAGATGTTGGCATCTGAGCCAACAACCTTATGGCCGGCTTGCTTGAGCAGTCC
This sequence comes from Nitrospinaceae bacterium, assembly GCA_029261615.1. Next base: position 1,112 of record JAJDAX010000206.1, on the reverse strand, counting down.
TGCCAGAGAGGCCATTCCTGTGCCACACACGGCGATCAAGTGGAAGTTTTTGATTTCGTTGGGATTCATTCGGTCGGGCAATTGTAGGGGCAAGTTCTGGACTTGTCAATCTCAGGTGCAGTTTTTATAGGACCAGCTTTTTTAGTTCAGTCATGCTGTGAATGAGAAAATCTGGTTGCGCGTTTTCTACCTCGGACCTCGGTCTTAACCCCCAGGTCACACCGCAGGTGGCTACCCCGGCTCGGCGTCCGGCTTCAATATCCTGCGGACTGTCGCCGATGATGAGGGCATCCTCCGGTGGCATGGCGTGTTGCTGGAGCAGATGAATCACCATTTCCGGATCGGGTTTTTTGTTGTTCACACTGTCGCCGCCGTATACGCTGGCGAAGCTTTCACGTCGGTTGAGTCCCGCCAGAATCATTTCGACAAACTCCAGTGGCTTGTTGGAAACGATGGCCTGTAATCGCGATTTGAAATGGTCGAGAACGGACTCGCAATCCGGGTAAAATTGGGTGCGATCCATCACATGGACCCGATAGTGTTTGCGAAAAACATCGACAGCTAATTCTACATCGTACCGGTCGGACTCCCCCAGTGCTTTTTCCATCAATTTGAGCACGCCGTGGCCGACAAAAGAATAAATTTCCTCCTGTTCGCGCTCTGGCAGGCCAAGCTCGGTTAGCGCGAGGTTGACCGAAAGCGCGATGTCTTCCTTGGTGTCGACGAGGGTGCCATCAAAATCGTAGGCCAGCAGTCGAAAGCGGTGAGGTGTCATTTAACTGGGATCTTCGTGATTAAATAGGTTGTTGCGCGGCAACTTGTCTGCCTCTCTTGCGAGAGTGCAGACTCGCGGCCAATCAGGTTTTTCAGAAATGCTATCCTGATATTTATTCTTTATCAAAACTGGAGGTGAAACGGTAAGCCTTGACCAAGCCGGTTTTATCAAACAAAATAACAAGGTCCTTGGAATTTGATTTCCCCATGGAATATTGATCGTACTGGTAAGTCCACATTTCCAATCCGTTTTCATTGCCTTCCTTGAAAGGCACCCCAAACCAGTCGAGGATTTCCGTCTTCGCCGTCTGACGGTTCTTGATCTCCTTGACCATGTT
>JAJDAX010000205.1 GCA_029261615.1 Nitrospinaceae bacterium | reverse complement strand
GGGTGCAGCAGTACTGATGCGATTCTTATGGCTTCGGCAGCGTTGTATAATACAGTGGATAACCGTTTCTTGCCTTCGTCGGATCGTGCAAGATTCCACGGTGCCGTGTCGTTGATGTAGACGTTGGCGGCATCAAGAAATTCCCATACCTGCATCAAAATTCTGTTGAACGCCAGCTCTTCAAATAAGCGATCCACCTCGCTCGTAACCGCCTTTGCTTTTGCTTTCAACGGTTCGTCCTCGGGGCAGCTTTCTCCTGCTTCTGGTATAACGCCGTCATAGTATTTCTTAACCATATTGAGAGTGCGGTTGAGCAGGTTGCCGAGATTGTTAGCAAGATCACTGTTGATGCGGCCAATCAGGGCTTTGTGTGAAAAATCACCATCGAGTCCGAACGGTACTTCACGCAGCAAAAAATAACGGATGACATCCACGCCAAACTGGTCGATCAGCTTGTTGGGTTCCACCACATTAAAAAGTGATTTCGACATTTTCTGTCCGTTCACTGTCCACCAGCCATGCGCAAAAATGTTGTCAGGCAGGTCAAGTCCAACCGCTTTCAACATAGTGGACCAGTAAACCGAATGCGTCGTCAGAATGTCTTTACCAATCAGGTGATGGCTTGCAGGCCAGAATCCGCTGGCTTTAATTTCCGGTACCTGGCCATGAATTGAAATGTAGTTGATCAGGGCATCGAACCAGACATAGGTGACGTATTCGTCATCGAAGGGCAGGGGGATGCCCCAGGCAAGACGCGCTTTGGGACGCGAGATGCACAGGTCGCCCAACGGTTTTTTGAGAAATCCAAGAATCTCATTCTTGCGGGAATCCGGTCGGACGAAGGTCTTATTTGTGTTGATGTGATTGATGAGCCATTCCTGGTGCTGGCCCATTTTGAAAAAATAATTGGCTTCTTTAATCTGATCGACTTTGCGACTGCAATCCGGGCAATTCCCATCCTTTAAATCTTTTTCAGTGAAAAAACGTTCGCAGGGAGTGCAGTACCAGCCTTCATAAGTGTCCTGATAAATTTCACCGCGATCGTATAAATCCTGCAAAATGGATTGGACTACTTTTTTATGGCGGTCTTCAGTTGTCCTGATGAAATCACTGTGTGAAATATCAAAGCGCTGCCACAGTTCTTTAAATCGCACATGCAGTTCATCGACGTGTTGTTGTGGAGAAATGCCGCGTTTGGTTGCAGCTTCCTGAACTTTCTGTCCGTGCTCGTCCGTGCCCGTGAGAAAGTACACCTCTTCACCTTTTAAACGGTGATAGCGTGCGGCTACATCAGCGGCTATGGTGGTGTAGGCATGCCCGATATGCGGCACATCGTTTACGTAGTAAATAGGGGTGGTGATATAAAAACGATCGGTCATGGTGTTCGCTTTCCAGGGAGAATCAGGATGGGGAATTTTCAGAACTGGCAGCAGGTTTGGATGCCGTTTTGATTTCGTCCAGATGATAGTACAGGATCGACTCATCCTCAAGGCGAACGGTTAGCATCGATTTTAAAATATCCTGCTTGATAACTTTGCCTGGGCCGTCCGGTGTTTGTACCCGGCTTCCCAGTTTCGGCATTTCCTTGATGAGCTCTTTATAGTTAGCATGTTCGTATTGCAGGCAACACATCAAGCGGCCACACACCCCGGAGATCTTGCTGGGGTTCAGGGCGAGCCCCTGGTCCTTAGCCATGCGAATGGTTACCGGTGAGAACTGGTCGAGAAAAGTGGAGCAGCAAAGAGCCTCGCCGCAGGTGCCGTAACCTGTGATGGATTTTGCTTCATCGCGCACACCCACCTGTCTCATTTCTATTCTATGCTTGAGCCTTCCAGCAAGTTGCTTGACCAATTCACGGAAATCGACGCGTCCTTCTGCAGTAAAGAAAAATACGGATTTATTGTCCTCGCTTAAATACATGACCCGGCTCAGGCTCATGGGCAGCTTTAGGTTCTGGATCAGGTCGAGGCAATGTTCGCGGGCTGTGTTTTCCCGCATAACCTGTTCTTTATCACGGGCTAGATCCTGTTCGTTTGCCTCTCGTATAATATTAAGAACCTGGGCTTCCTTTTTAAAGTTAGGCAGCTTGTTGGATGCCACAACGGCAAGCTTATCTCCCTGGGCTGTTGCGATCATCACGATTGCGCCGACTCTAAGAGGGTGACTGCCGGGATCGCAAAGCACAGATTTGTCGACACCTTTTACCCGTACACCCAGTACAAATCTGGGTGGGGGGCCTTTGGGACTGTCCTTTGGAGGATCGAGTTTGCAGATCGGATTCATTGCCATAATGGTTACTTATCGTGCCTCACAAAAGTCGAGTAGCATTGCTTCAAGAGTCAATTGTACGTTTGCATTCCCTTTAAGAGCAAGCCGGGTGTTGTGCAGAGTTTCCTGCATGTTTGCCAGGGCCAGCTGACTACGCTTGCCAACCATGGGCGTAACGTCGCTTGAAAGATCGCGGTTAAAAAGTATTTCCGAGGAACAATTAATTTGTAAAAGTGTGATATCCCGCAGCAAACCGCTCATCTCTTTTAACATACTGGTGAGAATTGTGGATTCGGCTTTGGCCCAGTCGCGGGCAAAAGAAAACAGAACATCGACCCGCTCCAAAGAAAGGTGCGTCAACAGTTGAATGAGTGAATGTCTCATTTGTCCCCATTCTTCAAGATCAAACTCCAGGGCATTTTTAACGCTACCCCCGGCTCGGCTGACTCTCTGTGGAATTTCATCGCGCCTGATTTCCTCGTTTTCATCTGCAAGGCTGCTCAATATGGTTTCCAGGATCGATTCGGAAAGCGGCTGAAAACGGATTCCCTGGCAGCGGGAGGCGACAGTTGGCAGCAGTTGCTGGGGATTGGATGAAATGAGAACAATGATCGTATCAACGGGGGGCTCTTCCAGTGTTTTCAGGAATGCATTGGCGGCCTGGGGGTTAATTCTGTCTGCGCCATCAATAAGCACGACTTTGGTTTTGCCCTCATAGGGCAAAAAAGCCAATTTCTTTTGAAGATCACGGATCGCTTCAATTTTTATCCAAGGCTCCCTGACCGAAGCACCGGCATCGGGTTCCAGAAAAAATACGTCAGGATGAATGCCCTGATCAATGCGCCTGCATGCTGAACAATGATCGCAGGCGGCTGATGGACCTGAAGTTTCGCAATTTAGGGCTTTAGCGAGTTCAAATCCGGCCTTCTTTTTGCCTACGCTATCGGGTCCGTAAAACAGGTAGGCATTGGCAATTCGGCCGCTTTCCAAGGCTCTGGTAAGTATCCCAGAGGCCTGGGGTTGGCCCTGTATGGATTGCAATGACATTGTTGTGCATCAATTGGTTTGACTATTTTTAAGCAGGAAGCCCTGAGGTAATTGATCAGGTATCCTGTGGGCAAGCTCTTAGGCTTAAATCGTTATCATTATAGACTGTTCCGGGATTGATTCAATAAGGACCATTCAATATTGGTTGGAGTTAAAAGTTTTTTTGTGCAGTTTTTTTGAACAGAGTGCCTTGGTTGAGCCGTAATCGACCGGAATGCGTTTATTTTGAAATTAAAAGCGGGGCCGTGAGGGGATTTATTTTGCAACAATGCCTGTAATTTGCTATAAATCTGGCAGGAAACTGTTAGCCTGATAAAGTAATCAGCCTGAATTTCTGCTTAATTTAGGGGTACTCATATGGCAGTTGCAGAAAGAGCCAAACGAACTCAGCAACGCAAGCGCAAACCAAAAATTCTTGCAGTAATCAACGATGCCTGTACAGGCTGCGGCGGGTCACCCATTTGCATAACCGAATGCCCGGTTGATAATTGCATGTATGAAGTTCAAAATCCGGACGCTCCTTTTTTCAATCGGGTAGAAGTAGACCCTCTGACCTGCATAGGTTGCAAGAAATGCACGTCCAAGGGCCCGATGGACACTTTTCTTGAAGGTTGTCCGTGGGACGCAATCGACATGTGGCCGCTTGCAAAATACGAATCTGAGTTGGGAGAGCTTCCCTACTAAACTTGGTAAGACATAATTTTTAACCGCTCCTTTATAATTAAGGGGCGGTTTTTTTTCGGTTTTTTGGCGGTAATCAACCGCAACTTGGGCTCTCACAAGAAAATATCCACTTTTCCATTGACTTATGGTTAATTGAACGATATTTTCGGTCCAATTTACTTGAAGAAACCATCTCAAACTGCTCTGATTTATGCCGATTCAGTTTTAAGATGGAGGCCGTGGGGCAGACGTTCGTCTCGAAAAACATTTTTAAGTAAATAAAACAATAAGCTACCTTTTAAAGTTCCCCTGCTAGGAGACCAACCAGGTTAAAATTTTGACCCCGGCCCGGATAAACCCACCAAAGCCATCATGAAAAGTAATGATAGTTTCAGGCAGGGCATAGGGTTTGCCATGCGACTCGGAGTAGAGTTCACGGTGGCGACCGGGGTTGGAACGCTCATGGGGTACTTTCTGGATTATTGGCTCGAAACCAGTCCCTGGTTTCTGGCTTTGGGAGTGATTTTTGGTGGGGCTGCAGGATGTTTGAGCGTATACCGAGCAGCAGAGGGGTTGGCACCTCCAGAGGAAGAAGACGACTCCGAAAAACCGGAGTCAAAGGAAAAATCGGACGATTTAAAATTTTAGGAGCGTGAATGTCCGGAGAAAATCCGTTACACCATTTTGAATTGCATCCCCTGGTGAACTTGCACCTCGGGGGTCTTGATATATCGATCAACAAAGCGATTATTGCGATGTGGATCGGGCTGGCACTGGTCTATTTGTTTTTCATGCTGGTGGTTAGCAAGGGTGTGAAACTGGTCCCTGGCAAATTGCAAAGCGTTGGGGAGATGGCGCTGGAGTTTATACGTGGAATGACGGACGAATTCATTGGCGAAGAAGGCAAAAAATATTTTAATTTTATTGCGGCATTATTCTTCTTTATTTTCGCCTGTAACTTCATCGGGCTCGTCCCCGGCTCTTACACGATTACCAGTCAGTTGGTCGTCACAGGCGCATTTTCTGTGCTGATATTTCTCATGACCCTGCTCATTGGTTTTGCCAAGCATGGGCTTCATTTCCTGGGAATTCTGGTTCCACCGGGTGTCCCCAAGATCATGATCCCGTTCATGGTAATTGTTGAAACGATCAGCCTGCTGGCGCGGCCGATTTCACTTTCGGTTCGTTTGTTTGCCAACATGACTGCAGGGCATACGGTGCTTGGCGTTTTGTTTGCTTTGACCCTGACCGCACCTGGCTGGGTTGCCTGGTTACCGTTCGGATTTACCATTATCATCAATGTCCTTGAAATGGCGATTGCGCTGATTCAGGCTTACATATTTGCAACACTGACTTGCGTGTACATCGGAGATGTCATCAAGTTACACTGATTGAATCCTTAAAGAATAGGAGAGGATAGGATGGATGCATCAGCAGCTGCGTTATTGGGAATGGGATTGTGTGCTGCAGGGTTTTTTGGCGCCGCTCTCGGGATCGCCCACATTTTTGCAAAGACGATCGAAACTGTAGGCCGTCAGCCCAACGCCGAAGCCCGTGTGGCCAAGTACTGCTGGATCGGGTTTGCACTCGTGGAAGCCGTTGCGCTTTATGCGCTGGTCCTGGCGTTTATTTTGATGGGGAAAGCATAAGCTATTCCGGTCAGCTCCATTTAAGGAGACAACCGAATGTTAACCTCCAACTTAAACGTACAAAAATATGCCACAGTTTGAACAAGTAGAGGTCTTCACCCCCCTGCTTTTCTGGTCTCTTATTTCCTTTGCGATTTTCCTCTTTCTGCTTTGGAAGTTTGCTTTTCCGCCTATTTTAAAGGCTTTGGAAGAGCGAACCTCTAAAATCCGGACAGATATCCAATCTGCAGAGGACCTGAAGGTTGAAGCGGAAAAACTGAAGCTTGATTTTGAAGCGCAGTTAAAAACCGCTCACGAAAAGGCGGCGACGATCGTCTCCCTGGCTCAGGAAGAGGCACGGAAAATATCAGAAAAGACCATCAGCGATACTCAGGCGAAATGCCGACAGATCCAGAAGGACACCGAGCATGAAATCCTCACCTCGCGCAACCAGTTAATGAGTGAGATCAGGGATTATATTTCTGTCCTGACGGTTGCGTCTACCGAGAAAGTACTGCGTCGGACATTGAACGATGATGACAAGAAACGTCTGGTCGATGAATCGATTGAAGAAGTTCTGAGTAATCTGGAGCAAAAGGCCTGATTGGGATCGTCCCGAGTCTAAGGTGTGGGTGATAAGACATGATTGAAAATCAGATTGGTAAGCGGTTCGCCGAAGCTTTGTCCGATTCTATTCCTGAAACGGGCCAGTTGAATCAGGCTCTGGAGTCCCTGACAAATATCGGTGAAGCTTTTAGCCTGGATCCCAACTTGTATCGGTTTTTCATTCATCCTTCATTTCCGGATGAAAGGAAAGAGGCGATGGTTGGGGAAATGTGTGACCGCACCCAGGCACCGGTTCAGGTCCGAAAGCTGATGGAGCTGTTGGTTCAAAGGCAAAAAGTGCCATTTGTGAAACATATTGCGACCTATTTCCGGGGGTTTGTTGATCAACGCCTGGGTCAGGTTCGTGTCAAAGTGATCTCGGCCGGTCCCATTGGGCAGGCTGAGCTGGATAAATTAAAAACATCGCTGGATCGCCAACTGGGTAAAACCGCTATCCTTGAAACCTCTGTTGATGAGGGGTTGATTGGCGGGATTCGCCTGCTGGTGGGAAGCCGGGTGGTGGATGCCACCATAAAAAACAGGCTGGAGCAATTAAAACGCGTGATCCGTAATGAGGAGGCCTTAAGTGAGCTTGCGAGCTGATGAGATCAGTTCTCTGATCCAAAAACAAATTGAGGGATTCGACGAGGGAATTGAGCTCAAGGAAACCGGCCGGGTAATTTCGGTTGGTGACGGTATTGCCCGTATTTATGGCCTGGAAGATGCCATGGCGGGTGAGCTGATTCTTTTTCCCAATGATCTGTACGGAATGGTCCTGAACCTTGAAGAGGACAATATCGGTGCGGTCCTCATGGGATTCGACACCCACGTCAAGGAAGGCGATGAGGTCAAGCGGACCGGTCGTATCATGGAGGTTCCGGTGGGTATGGAACTGGTTGGTCGTGTTGTAAATGGTATCGGCCAGCCCATTGATGGTAAGGGCCCTCTCAACACAACTCAAACCGGTCCTATCGAGAGAATCGCCCCTGGCGTTATCGATCGTAAATCGGTTCACGAACCGATGCAAACTGGAATTAAAGCCATTGACGGCATGATTCCGATTGGACGCGGACAGCGCGAACTCATCATCGGCGACAGGCAAACCGGGAAAACCGCAGTTGCCCTCGACACGATCATCAATCAAAAAGGCCAGAACGTTTACTGCATTTACGTTGCAATTGGACAGAAACGATCCACTGTTGCTCGTGTTGTTAAAACGCTCGAAGAGCATGATGCAATGAAGTACACCGTGGTTGTGGCTGCAACCGCCAGTGACCCGGCACCGATGCAGTTTGTTGCACCCTATTGTGGCTGTGCTATCGGTGAGTATTTCCGCGACAACGGCATGCATGCTCTCATCGTTTACGATGATCTGTCCAAGCAGGCAGCGGCTTATCGACAGTTGTCTCTTCTGCTGAGACGTCCTCCAGGACGCGAAGCATACCCGGGTGACGTGTTCTACGTTCATTCTCGCTTGTTGGAACGTTCAGCTAAACTCAGTGATGATTTAGGCGCAGGTTCGATGACGGCTTTGCCTATCATCGAAACGCAGGCTGGTGACGTATCGGCTTACATCCCGACGAATGTTATCTCCATTACGGACGGTCAGATTTATCTTGAGTCGGATCTGTTTTTCTCAGGTGTCCGGCCAGCAATTAACGTTGGGCTTTCCGTTTCACGTGTTGGTGGTGCTGCCCAGATTAAGGGCATGAAGCAGGTTGCCGGTCAGTTGCGTCTTGATCTCGCTCAGTACCGTGAAATGGCGGCCTTCGCCCAGTTCGGTAGTGACCTCGATCCGGCTACACAGGCTCAGCTCAGCCGTGGTGAACGTCTCGTTGAACTTCTCAAACAGGATCAGTACAGGCCGTTGAGTGTTGTTCAGCAGATCATCTCAATCTTCGCCGGTGTTAAAGGGTTGCTGGACGACATCAAACCTAGCGACATTCAGAAGTTTGAAGCGGGTTTCCTTAACTTCATGGAAGAAAAACACAAGGGTGTTATGGATGCCATCGCCGAAGCGAAAAAACTCGATGATGACACTGAAGCAAAAATCCGTTCCGCTCTTAAAGAATATAAGGAATTGTTCTAACCCATGCCCAGTCTTCGTGATGTAAAACAACGCATTCGCAGTGTACAAAACACACAGCAGATGACCAAGGCGATGAAGCTGGTTTCGGCTTCCAAACTGCGCCGTGCACAGGAAGCAATTCTGAGTGCACGTCCTTATGCAGTCAAACTGATGGAAGTCATGAATCATCTGGCGGCTCGGTGCAATAATGATCTGCATCCCCTGCTGGATAATCGTGAAGGCAAACGCATTCTTTTACTGGTTATCACTTCCGACCGCGGGCTTTGCGGCGCTTTCAACTCCAATATTCTGAAAATGGCGTCGCAGGTTTTGGAAAAAAATCCGGACCGTGAGTTCTCTTTACTCTGCGCTGGTAAAAAGGGTTTTGAGTATTTCAATCGGCGGAATATGAACATTGCCGACAAGTTTCTCAACTGGACCAAGGAATTCGATTACCTCAAGGCTCAGGAAATGGGCAACCAGTTGGCGCAGATGTTTATTGATCGTAAAGTTGACAAAATTTACATGGTCTATAACGAATTTAAATCAGTTTTGAATCAGGAAGTGATCCTCGAACAATTATTGCCCATCGTTCCAGAACCTGTGAAAGAGGGTGAGGAAAAACTTTCTGTCGATTACATTTATGAACCGGATGAAGAGTCGATCCTGGAACATTTATTGATCCGATATATGACAACCCAGGTTTATCGTGCGTTCCTGGAATCCAGTGCCAGTGAACACGGTGCCCGAATGACGGCAATGGACAATGCATCCCGCAACGCAAAAGAAATGATTGGAGACCTGAAGTTGTTCTACAACCGGACACGTCAGGCGTACATCACTAAAGAATTGATCGAAGTGGTCAACGGGGCCGAATCGCTCAAAGGCTAAACAGGAAAAAGGAGATAAGAATGAGTAAGGGGATTGTGACGCAAATCATCGGTCCGGTAGTGGATATGAGTTTTAAAGAGGGCGAACTGCCGTCTCTTTATAACGCGATCATTATTGAAAAACCGGCTCCAGATGGCAAGACGGACAAAATCGTACTCGAAGTCGCGCAACACCTCGGTGACAACGCCGTCCGCACTATTTCCATGCATCCAACTGACGGGCTTGTGCGTGGAATGGAAGCTGACGATTCGGGCGCACCGATCTCTGTTCCTGTGGGTGATTCGGTATTGGGCCGCATCCTCAACGTAATTGGTGACCCGGTCGATCAGAAACCGGCACCTGAGGCTACCGAGAGGTGGAGTATCCACCGGGATGCGCCTTCTCTCGAAGAGCAGGATACCAGTATGGAAATGCTGGAGACCGGGATCAAGGTAATCGATCTGCTTGAGCCTTACCTGAAAGGCGGCAAGACTGGCCTCTTCGGAGGTGCGGGTGTTGGTAAGACCGTTCTTATCATGGAATTGATTCGTAACATCGGTGCCGAGCACAGTGGTTACTCGGTATTCGCCGGAGTAGGGGAGCGTACTCGTGAAGGTAACGATCTCTATCACGAGATGATCGACTCTAACGTAATCGATAAAACAGCGCTGATTTATGGACAGATGACGGAACCTCCCGGAGCTCGTATGCGAGTTGCTCTTACCGGGCTGACTATGGCCGAATACTTCCGCGATGTCGGCGGGCAGGACGTGCTCCTGTTCATTGATAACATATTCCGATTTTCGCAGGCAGGTTCCGAAGTATCCGCGCTGTTGGGTCGTATCCCCTCAGCGGTAGGTTATCAGCCAACGCTGGCAACTGAGATGGGTAACCTTCAGGAACGCATCACCTCTACGAAAAAGGGTTCCATCACCTCCGTTCAGGCCATTTATGTTCCTGCGGATGACTTGACCGATCCGGCACCGGCGACAACCTTCTCGCATCTCGATGCCACGACCGTTCTTAATCGCCGTATTTCAGAATTGGGTATTTATCCTGCGGTGGATCCGCTTGACTCCACGTCGCGAATTCTGGATCCACAGATCGTTGGGGAAGAGCATTACCAGGTAGCGCGAAGTGTTCAGCAGACTTTGCAGCGTTACAAAGATTTGCAGGACATCATCGCGATTCTCGGTATGGATGAGTTATCTGAAGACGACAGGCTCATCGTAGACCGGGCTCGTAAAATTCAAAAATATCTCTCCCAGCCGTTCTTCGTGGCCGAAGTATTCACGGGCTCCCCCGGTAAATACGTCAAGGTTGCAGATACCATTGCGGGCTTCAAGGAAATCATCGACGGCAAAATGGACCACATCCCCGAGCAGGCTTTCTATATGGTCGGGGCGCTTGATGAAGTCTACGAAAAAGCTGAAAAACTCAAGGCAGAAGCGGCGTAACAATTATGGCAGACAGCAAACTACATCTCAGCATTGTGACACCGGAACGGCATATGGTGACTGATGAAGTCGATCAGGTAAATGTGCCAGGTACTGAAGGCGACATGGGGATTCTTTTCGATCACTCACCGCTTTTTTCCACCCTCCGTCCCGGACAATTGTCTTATGAAAAGGATGGCGAGGAGATTGCGCTCGTTGTCAGCGACGGTTATATAGAAGTCACTTCCAACCGGGTGACGGTTTTGGCCGAGACAGCTGAATTCCTGAGTGGTATCGACAGGGAACGCGCTGAGGAAGCTCGCAAGAAAGCTGAAGCTTTGATTGCCAAAGGCGACCTCGAAGAAGAGGAACTCCGTGAAGCACAGAAGAAACTGTTCCGCGCCCTGGCCCGCCTGGAACACACCCAGAGCAACTGAAGCACTTCCCTCCAAGCCAAAGTAAGTTTTTAAACTAAAACCATATTATTGGTTGTGGCTACTCCTGTTTGGACTCGGCTTTATTTAGATTCGTAACGGCGCATCCAGTTGTCAAAAGTCTGGTAGCTGGAAAGTCCCACCAGTCGAGCGGCTTTACTTTTATTTCCCCCCGATTCTTCCATAGCCCTGTTTAAATAGTGTGATGCCACCTGATCCACTAATTCCTGGATTTTGAAATCCTTCCCCAAGGGTTTTTCAAGGATATCTGTAGAAGTCTCCGAGTAATCAGGAAGCAGGGCTTCCTTGATATCCTTTTCTCCGATGTTTTTTCCAATTGTCCATATAGCAGCCCTGAGAAGTGTGTTGGCCAGTTCGCGAATATTGCCATGCCAGGGATGACGGTTGAGCAAACGTCTTGCTCCTGCTGTAAGTGACTTGTTCTGATATCCAGGTTGTCCCTGGGCCTCAATATTTATTTGTTCAATGAAATGGTTGATTAAGAGCCCTATGTCTCCCTCACGTTCCCTTAAGGGAGGAACATAGAATAGGGCGACACCCAGTCGATGGAAAAGATCCTCTCTGAAAGTCCCCTTGGCCATTTCCTTTGGCAGGTTGCGGTTGGTCGCGGCAATCACCCGCATGGTAACTTTGATAGGTTGTGTCGATCCTACCCTTGTGACCACTTTTTCCTGAAGTACCCTTAATAATTTGACCTGGGCGCTTAAAGGTAACTCTCCTACTTCATCCAGGAACAAGGTGCCTTCATGGGAGGCCTCAATATATCCAATGTGGTCTTGGGTCGCTCCCGTAAAAGATCCTTTTAAATGGCCGAATAGTTCAGACTCCACCAGTTCCCCAGGAATTGCCCCACAGTTTACGGCGATAAAGGGTCCTTTTTGAACCTCGCTTGCCATATGAATAGCCCGGGCCAAGAG
>JAJDAX010000204.1 GCA_029261615.1 Nitrospinaceae bacterium | reverse complement strand
AACCTTCTGGAATTTTGGACATTTGTGTCTCCTGATTAAATTTATTTTTGGCCTGATCAATCATCAACTGGACGTAATTTCCCATACCCTTACTGACAGCATATTGTCAGTAGGGTGTCAGTACCCTATTATGGTCAGGAGAGGAGGTTTTATGCGCCGTGCAGACAGGTTGTTTCGAATCGTGGAGTATCTAAAGGCACGCCGTCAGGTGGTCACTGCCAGTTCCATCGCTGAGGAAATGGAAGTGAGCGTCCGCACGATTTATCGAGACATTGCCGACCTGGAAACCTCAGGCGTTCCCATTATGGGCGAGGCTGGAGTTGGCTACATGCTGGACAAGGATTATGTTGTCCGGCCGCTGATGTTTGACGTGGAAGAACTCGATGCCCTGATGCTGGGCGCGCAGATGGTGGAAAGTTGGGGGGACCCTGCCCTCGCCAAGGCGGCAAGACAGGCGGTGGATAAGATCACTTCTGTTTTACCGGAGCAGTTACGTCGGGAAATAGAAGAGATGTTTCTTTTTTCAATGCCCACCCAGTCGAGCCCGGTCATTTCGATCGACTTCACCAAGCTGAGACGAGCCATTCGGAGCAAACACAAAGTCGAGTTCAGTTATGTCAGGGAGGATGGTGAAGCTTCAACGCGAAAGGTCCGCCCGCTATGTATGGCCTTCTTCGGACCAGTCTGGTTGTTGGCCGCCTGGTGCGAGCTACGCAAGGATTTTAGAAACTTCCGTCTGGACAGGATCCAGAAAATGAAAATATCAGATGATCTTTTCAAAGATGAAAAAGGCAAAACCCTGCACGATTTCAAAAAGCAGATGTGTTAAATATCTTCTTCTCTTCCATAGCCACTTACAGTCATCAAAATTTAATCAGGGAGTCGCATCCTTTTTTAACTTCGCGACAAATGCTTCTCGTTCCTTACGCAGTTTTTCCTTAAAGGCTTCGACGCCACCGTGTTTTTTGTCGTATCGTTTTCGGATCTGGTCCACGCTGCGTATTTTGTCGGCGTGTTCTCCCAGCAGACACATGCCCTGTTTGTCGCAGGCCCAAATCGGCAAATCCTTTTCAACCGGCCCCCTCAGATCCTCGGGAATGTTTTTGTTATGCGGCAGGTTGGCGTAGTTGGCATCGGCTCTTTCTTCGATCCGGTCCAGTTCTTTAACGAGATCCTCGATATTTTCGCCATCCCATTCGCCCAGAGTGTCATCACCGTCGGCGGACTGGATTCTATTCAGTAATTTAGGATCGATTTCCACCTTATCCAGTGAAAATCGTCTATTCGGGTTGGTTGACATTTATTTATTCCTTCTACAAGGTCCTTAAATAATGACCTTAAATGATTCAAAAATTTTTATTGTTTGAACACGTCTCATATTTCTTACTCACCGCATCTAAAAAATTGAATGTGAGTCGTGCTCCACCTTATCACATCTTTTCTATCGCATAAAACCTGTCATGAAACGCCCGACTGCCTTATAGTCAATTGAAAAATAAAGCTTAAAAGGGGAAAATGTGTTACTTTATACAGATATTTTCCCCCAAATTCCGGTGAGTCCGTATATGCCCACGTGCCGTGTTTTAATTGTTGAAGACAGCGTTATTGCCCAGCAAATGCTTTCAGAAATGATCCAGTCTGACCCCGAGATAGAAGTTGTCGGGATCGCTTCCAATGGCAAAGAGGGCGTCGAAAAAACCCTGGAGCTCAAACCGGATCTGGTTACCATGGATTTAATGATGCCGGTGATGAGTGGTCAGGAAGCCATTGAGCAGATTATGCACCAAATGGCCCGCCCCATTCTGGTCATTTCCAGTAATAACGACTCCAAAGTGGCATTCGATGCCTGCTCCCGTGGCGCGCTGGATGTGTTTCCAAAAGACGACCTCGACCCGGATAAATGCGAAAAACTGACGCGCAAGATCAAGCTGCTATCCAAGGTGAAGGTTATTGGCCATATCAGGCCGAAGACCGTTGCCAAACCTATAGAGGTCAATAACCATAGCGAGGCAAAAGTCATTGCCATTGCCTGTTCCACCGGCGGCCCCAAAGCCTTATCGCAAATGCTGCCTCATCTGCCAGACAATTACCCTCATCCTATTGTCGTCGCCCAGCACATTGAAGATGGTTTCACGGATGGACTGGTCGAGTGGCTGGATCAGGTGTGCCCGCAAAAACTGGAATTAGGAAAGAGCGGAACGAGGCTGGCTCCAAATACAATTTACATTTCACCGTCCGAAAAAAACATGCGCGTTGGACCAGGGGGCGTTCTGGAATTTCAAACGCGCGAGCAAGGCGACCGATACGCTCCCAATTGTGATGTTTTACTCAATTCTGTAGCAGATACATACGGCCCCAAAAGTATCGGTATCATCCTGACCGGCATGGCAACGGATGGAGTCGCCGGCATCAAACATATTCATGACAAGGGTGGCAATACCATTGCGCAGGACGAATCCACCAGCGTGGTTTACGGGATGAACCGACAGGCAATCGAGTCGGGCTATGTCGACAAGGTCCTCCCTATTGAAGAGATCGGGGAGTATCTGGCAAAACTTTAAGCAGGAGCGAAATCCGGCATTGTTAAAGCCGATAACTGTGGTGCTCAGTATGGATCTAAAAAATTTCCAGGACAGTATCCGGAACCGGTTCCACCTCGATTTCAAACCGGACTTCTTTCGTTATCTGGGAGACGCGGTCGAAGCCAGAATCCGTGCAACGGGAAAAAACGGAATGGATCATTATTGGAATCACTTTAAAAATGATCCGGAAGAAATTTCGCATCTGGTCAACCTTCTGACCAACAAGGAAACCTATTTCTTCCGCGAAAACCCTCATTACCGCCTGCTCACCCAGCGTCTCACTCCTGAACTGTTAAAGAATCGGTCCTTTTTTGGCGAACCCATCAAAATTGTAAGTGCCGGGTGCTCCAGCGGTGAGGAGCCCTATTCACTGGTGCTGGCGCTAGTTGAAGTTTTTGGTGAAGGAATAACCGACCAAATTGAAGTGATCGGCCTCGACATTGACGACGAGGTTCTACATAAAGCCAGCATGGCAGTTTACGGAGCCTATTCTTTCCGGGGAGTCGACCCTGCGTTAAGAAGTGCCAATTTCGATCAATTCGCAGGGAACCGGTTTGTGCTGAAAGCCTCCATTCGGCAATGCGTCAAGTTTATCCAACACAATCTGGCTGACTGGCCCTACCCTGAAGAGGCACGGGGGGCTGACCTGATTTTTTATCGAAACGTTTCCATTTACTACCAACCCGCTACTCAGAAGGCAATTTTTGAAAATTTGACGCGGCTACTGGTTCCAGAAGGGTATTTGCTGACCGGGGCGGTTGAAGTGCCGCATCACGATACCGGGCGCCTTGCATTACTAAAGGATCAAGACATCTTTTATTTCTCAAAAGAAACCGAGGCGTCCGAGCTACCTGCTTACATGGAAAAGGAAATCTCCTCACCACCTTCAATTGTAAAAAAAGACAAGACACCTTCAAAAATCACCCAAGCAAAGCCTGAGACAGACAAATCGATATCGGGTGAAGAAATAACATTGGATGAGGTGCTCGCACTGGCAAAAGAAGAACAATGGGAACTGGCGCTAAACAAAGTAAACGAGCAGGTCACCAAAAACCCGGACTGTCTGGCTGCCTCGATTTGCAAGGCCTACCTTCTGTTGCAACTGAATCGGGACCAGGAAACAGAAAAGGTTTGCCAGCAGGCTCTTGAAAAAAACAGCCTGTACCTCGCTCCCTATCTATTACTGGGATTGGCCTCGCAGAAAAACACAGACCACCAAGAGGCGGTTCACCGATTACGCAAAGCGATTTACCTCGACCCATCCTGTTGGCTCGCTCACTTTCATCTGGCCGACAGCTATCGTGAAACCGGGGACGCCAAAGCTGCCCAGAGAGAATATGGAGTCACCTTAAAGCTTTTAGAAAGTACCGGCCTGGAGAATCATGGCTTACCCTTTTTCAACAGTCATTACACGGCAGACCAGATGTCTGGAATTTGTCGTGACCAAATGAACAAATTGACCCTGCATTAATGGAAGCATCAAAACATGGCATTTGATAAATCGAAATTCATCCCGAGGTTCATTCAGGAAGCCAGAGAATATCTGGAAATCCTGACTGGTGAGTTTTCGAGGCATCAGGACAAGCCCGAGAGTGTGAGGGTCAATGACGACCTGGTCAGGGCTGCGCACACTATTAAAGGCTCCGCAAAAATCCTGGGGTTTCAGCCGGTTTCCAAAATTGCACAGAAGATGGAGGAAATATTAAGGAACCTGCAACGACAGCAAATTG
Organism: Nitrospinaceae bacterium; assembly: GCA_029261615.1. Next base: position 1,753 of record JAJDAX010000204.1, on the reverse strand, counting down.
CCATGACTGCAGACCTTCTTTCGTTACTCACAAGCTCAACGAGCCTCCTGGATATTTTTATTAACCAGATTGAGCGTGGCGAAGAGATCACAACAGAAATTGAAGGGATTCTGGAAAACCTCGACCTGGCAATCAAGGGAGAATACAAAGCTCCGGTTTCGACAAAAGTTCCCCCTGTCCCTGCCGAACCTGACACAGCAACTGCGGAAACTCCTCTTGCAACAGATGATTCGATAAAAACAGAAAGCCCGGCAACTGAAAAGACACCAACCGAAACGGGCCCTGCAAAAAAATCTGGAGGATTCGACCGAAGCAAATTTGTTTCCAGGTTTGTAGACGAGGCACGAGACCATATCAACACCTTAAATGAAGGGTTGATCAATCTTGAAACCCAACCCGGCAATCTGGAAATACTCGATCAAATCTTTCGAGTGTCTCATACGTTAAAAGGCTCATCCAAGATTCTTGGTCTAAAACCCATTTCGCTTCTGGCTCACCGGGTGGAAGATGTCCTCGATGCTCTTAGAAACAACAAATTTTCATTCAACAAGAATTTGTGCGACCTGCTGTTAAAATCCGTCGATCTCATTTCCGAATTCGTTGAGCAAATTTTCCAGGGCAAGGCTCTCGATACGGACATCCGCCCTCTTATTGAAGCTCTGGAATCAGCAGCAAGAGGGGAAGAAGTCGCTAAAATCAAACCCGACGCACTAACAAAAACCAGTGCGTCAGGAGAAACAACAGACGAAGGCGGACTTGTAAAGAAGCCTGACGAAACGCCGCAAACAATGTTCAAAACCGCCATGAGCGACACTGTGCGGATCAACACGTCCAAACTCGATGACACCGTAAAACTCATGGGAGAAATTGTTTCAAACCACATCCGGATGAAACAGAATGTTCTGGACATCGACGAGGTGACCAAACAATTCAACAAATACCTGGATCACCTCGGCACGGTTCCACAATCTCCGCAAGGCCCGCTGAATGGCCAAACAGCCGAGATTATTGAAGTCGCTCGTTCTATCCATGACAAACTGAAAGTAATTTCATCACAAACTCGTGATGTCATGAGTTTCCAATCTCTCGTCACCGATGACCTCCGGGAAAAAGTTCTTCGGATGCGGATGCTTCCGCTATCCACCGTCCTCGATGGATTTCCAAGACTGGTACGGGATATTTCCGATGCCTGCGGCAAACAGGTCAAACTGGAAATCAAGGGTGGCGAAACAGAACTCGACAAGAAAATCATCGAAAGAATTGGCGACCCCTTACTCCACATGGTGCGCAACAGTATCGACCATGGAATTGAAACTCCTGAAACCCGGATAGAGAATGGAAAAGAATCCGTTGGAACGGTCTCCATCTCGGCTACGTATGAGGGAGGCCATGTTCTGATTACAATTATTGATGATGGTTGTGGTATTCCGGTCGATAAAATCCGGGAAAAGGCGGTGATGAAAAAATACTTCGATGAAGAAACCGCGCAAAACCTGCCAGAGTCCGAAATCATTAACCTGATTTTTCGCCCGGGTTTCAGTACAACTGCTCTTGTCACGGAAATTTCAGGGCGCGGTGTGGGCATGGATGTGGTCCGAGACAACATCGTCAAGCACCTTAAGGGATCACTTCAGATTGAAACCAAAAAGAATAAAGGCACAAGTTTTTTCATCCGATTACCACTAACCCTCGCTGTAATGCGGATTATGATGGTTAGCCTTGGGGATTTACAGGTCGCGATTCCCCTCAATGC
>JAJDAX010000203.1 GCA_029261615.1 Nitrospinaceae bacterium | reverse complement strand
TCGAGATTCCATTGGTAGTAATTGGTGTCGTTGTCCAGGCACCAGGCGTTGTTGTTGCCCGATTGTGTTTTTCCCAACTCATCGCCCCCCAGAATCATGGGTGTGCCGAGGGAGAGGAACAGGGTCGCCATCATATTCCGTTTCTGGCGCTGCCTCTTTTCCCGAATTTCCGGGTCAAGTGTGGCTCCTTCCTCACCATGGTTTTTACTGAAGTTGTGGTTATTGCCATCGCGATTGTTTTCGAGATTTGCTTGGTTGTGTTTTGTTTCGTAGCTGACAAGATCCTGCAGTGTGAAGCCATCGTGACAGGTGATGTAATTGATTGTCGTCCTTGGTGGTCGTTTTTGCGGACCAAATATATCTTCGCTTCCGGAGAGCCTGCTTGCAAAAATTCCGGTTTGATGCAGTTCTCCCTTCCAGAAACTCCGCATTCCGTTTCTGTATTGATCGTTCCATTCAGAAAAAGTCTTTGGAAAGTGCGCAAGCTGATAGCCATCCTCCCCAAGGTCCCAGGGCTCGGCAATGAGTTTTACTTGTGACAGGATGTGATCACTTTGCAACGCCTTAAAAAACGGGTGCTGGGAATCGAATCCGGTGAGGCGTCGACCCAGTACCGAGGCAAGATCGAAACGAAACCCGTCCACGTGTATTTCCTCTACCCAGTAACGGAGGCTGTCGAGTATCAGTTTTTGGGCGACAGGGTGATTTATGTTCCACATGTTGCCACACCCCGTGAAGTCGCGGTACACGGACGGATCCTTTTCATCAAGACAGTAGTAGGCAGCGTTGTCGAGTCCACGGTAACTCAAGGCGGGTCCGTGAATCGATCCTTCTGCGGTGTGGTTGTACACCACGTCGAGGATGACCTCGAGTCCGGCTTTATGCAGGGCTTTCACCATGGTCTTAAATTCCAAGGTGGGATCCAGAGGGAACGTACGGGCGAATCGTATATCTGGAGCAAAAGGTAGCAGCGTGTTGTAGCCCCAATAATTTAAGAGTCCGTTTTTACGGCAATGCCATTCATCAAACGCCTGATGTACCGGAAGGAGCTGAACTGAACTGACCCCAAGGCTTTTCAAATGTTCTAGTACCGGTTCTGTGGAAAGTCCAAGGTAGCTGCCGCGCAAAGATTCGGGAACATCCGGGTGCCGTGCGGTAATACTTTTGACATGGGTTTCGTAGATTAAGGTGCTTTTCCAGGGAATGCGAGGCGGTTTGTCGTCTTCCCAATTAAATGTGGGGTCAATGGTTTGCCCAAGGGGAGCGATATCTGCATTGTCTCTGGGGTCTGGGGATTCCGGGCTTGCAGGAGCGTGACCGTGAAGACGGGTATCCCAGACCGGTGCCCGGCCTAGCGCACGTGCGTAAGGATCAATCAGGATTTTGTTGGGATTACAAAATTGTCCTTGGGTAGGATTGTAGGGACCGTGAACGCGGTAACCGTAAAGGGTGCCGACAGGGGCGTTGGGGACCAGTATGGTCCACCATCCGTTTCCGACAGGTGTCAGAGGGATGCGTTCAGATTCAGTTTTACTTTCGGGTATTTCGAAGAGACAGAGGTCAATGCGTGTGGCGGGTTCTGAATATAAAGTAAATCTGATTCCCCCGGGCTCCTTTTTGGAACCCGGGGGAAACTCGGTGTTTAGGACCATACGGTACCGTGGTTACTAGATGTTTTCAGTAAACCGGGTTGTGAAAATAATAGAGAGCATCATCTCCAGGGACGATGGTGTAGTCAGGCAGGCTGGAACAGTGTTCGTGTGCGACTTTCCAGGAACCACCCGCGTTGAGAAACCCATAGGTGCAGACACTATGTTGACGTTCGTCGATGTGACCGGATTTGGAAGTGATGCTGGTCATTTCATCGACCAGAATGAAGGCACTTTTGCTACCAACGCCCTGGCTTAAGACCTTGCGTTCGACGGTACACTTCAGGCCGACAAGATCGGACATCATGCCTTCATAGTCCTTGATTCGGGAGTCCAGCGTGATGCGTTTGTCGTCAAACATGATGACCATGTCCTTGGTGTAAAACTGTGAGAGGTCTTTTGGAGCGGTGCACACCTTAGCGTCGACTTTAGACAACACCTTGGTCAGGGCATCAGCATCGCCCGCAAGAACAGGTTGGGTGAATCCTATAAGACAAGCGCTCAAAAAGAGCCCGGTGATGATGTTTCGGGATTTCAACATGAAACCACTCCAGTATGGTTATTATTAGCAAATTGCGGAAAAAGTTATTTGTTCCAATCCTCGTTGTGTCCTAGGGGAAATTCTGGAAATAGATCTGGACCTCTTCACCTTCATTGGCCCAGCCAAAATGTCCGCTGCCAGCAAGGGTGGTGATAATACCCTTGGTGTCGACCTTGCGAATGCGGTTGTTTCCCATGTCCGTGATGTACATATTGCCTTTGGAATCGAAGGCCAGGCATGTTGGTGTTTTTAACATCGCCTTGGTTGCAGGCCCACCGTCTCCAAAATACCCCTGGATACCGGGCCGCCCCACTACAGTGGAGATGGTTCCATCCTTTGCAATTTTGCGGATGATATGGGTTCCAGATTCGACAATGTGCAGTTCACCCGAGGGGGAAATCACAAGGTCGTCGATGGATTTGATGCCCGCTTTAAGTGCCGGTCCACCGTCGCCGCTGTCTTCGAATTTTCTATTGCCGGCTATGGTGGTGATGATGCCTTTTGGATCAATTTTCCTAATGAGGTTGTTGGCAGCATCACCGACATAAATATTACCTTCCTTATCCATCTCCAGAGTGCGCGGGTCACGGAAAGCAGCTTCCGTTGCGGGTCCGCCGTCACCATAAAGTCCCGATTCTCCAGTTCCTGCGATGGTGGTGAATTTACCGGAGCTGTCGAATTTTCTTAGCTGATGGTTAATGCGATCGGCAATGATCAGGTTGCCTTCCCCGTCTGGCAGGATATCCGAGAATTGCGTGATGGCAACAATTTCAGACTGAGAAGAGACACCCACGTGTTTACCGGTGCTCACCATTTTTTGATAGGCCTTTTCGCTGGTGGAAAGAGCGAGTTCGATTGTTCCATCTGTCTTGAGCTTTCGAACGATGCTGACAAAACCGCTCGGGCTCATGAAGAAAATTTCACCCTTCTTGTTTCGTGACAGATAAGTAGGATAGACCGATGCTTTAAGGGCGGGTCCGCCATCCCCGATGTTTCCTCGAAGGCCGTTTCCGGCAATGGTGGATATAATGCCATCGGGAGTGATTTTACGGATGCGGAAGTGCGCCTTGTCAGAAAAGATGACGTTATCGTTGTCATCTACCACTATTCCATGGGGAAAATTGAGCCGCGCCCCGGTAGCGGGTCCACCATCTCCACCAAATAATTTGATCCCGTCACCGGCAACAGTTTCTACCTTGCTGCCCTGAGGGTCGATTTTGCGAATACGGTAATGCGAGCGGTCGGCTATGATTACGTTGTTGTTTGCGTCGACTGCAATGGCGAATGGTTTTCTAAGATTGGTTTCGCGGGCAACTTCAGAATCGCCGTTGTATTCCTGCGTTCCTGTTCCAGCGAAGGTTCGGATCATGCCGAGGCTGTCGATGACCCGGATGCGGTTGTTGTAGTTGTCGGCAATGAAAAGATTGCCTTTTTTATCGAGAGCAACACCGGTGGGTCCTGCAACGCTGGCCCGGTAGGCTGGTCCGTTGTCCCCAATAAAATAGAAGCCACCGTCTCCACCGACTGTGGTGATAATGCCATTGGGGGTTACTTTACGAATACGATTATTGCCGCGATCCGCAATGATGAGGTTGTCTTTAGGATCCATGGCCAACCCAAATGGTTTGTCCAGAGTGGCCTTCAGGGCAGGACCGTTGTCCCCAACATATCCTTCTTTGCCATTTCCGGCGTAGGTGCTGATGGTGCCCTTGGTGTCAACTTTTCGAATGCGGTTGTTGGACCGGTCCGAAATGTAGAGATTTCCTTTGCTGTCGGTAACGATCCCGGATGGCAAGCTGAGGCTGGCCTGGGTCGCAGGCCCACCGTCGCCGCTGAATCCTGCGGTGCCGTTCCCCGCTACGGTGGTGATGTTGCCTTTAGTGTCGACCTTACGCACGCGATTGTTTTCGCGATCTGCGATGTACAGATTGCCTGCTTTGTCGAAATGAAGGCCAGCCGGCATTTTAAGAAGGGCTTTGTTTGCTGGCCCACCATCTCCGGAGAATCCGGATTTACCGGTTCCGGCAACGGTGTGGATCATACCTTTGGAATCCACGCGGGTAACGATGTTGTGGTCGCGCTGAGCGATGTAAATGTCACCGTTCGGCGCCACGGCAACACCGTCAACCAATGAGATTGCGGCTTCCGTTGCTTTTTTTGCCAGGCTGGTTCCAGGTGCTACCACCAGTCCAATAAGGCAAATGGTAGTAAGCAAAAGACTGTTTCTATAGGTGGTGAACATAAATTCCCTCAAATTCAATTTGAACAGGGCGGAATTAACGCCAACTGATGCTTAAGCGGTTCCTTACTTCTACAGTATGTCAAGACTACCATGGTCCAACCCTCGAAAATCAACTGCAAAAACCGGTTGGATTAAAGAAAATCGTTTTTATTTTCCATTTGAGGTCCAGTTCCGATTCTCCATATGGGTGGGACCTAACTACTGGTTCTTTAAGCGTTTTGCGGATTATACGGTAGAGGTGACTTCTGTCAATGGGCTTTGACCTTGAAATATGCCCAATTCGCGATTTTGAAAGTATGGGTGCGGGCTTCACCCTTTCCTTTAAAAAGGTTGAGATTTCAGTGTTTTTGAGTCAATATTGCCAGAAATTTTCCTATGAATTATAGGAAAAATACCATCCTGGTAATCAGGGCGGATAATGGATTGTTCGGTCTTTACAGTTTTTGAGGGGGTAAGATTGGATCCTAAAGAAGCGCGGGCTCACCTACACGATCTTTTGACATTGCATATTCGTCAGCAGGAGGCTTTTGGCCCTCTGGCGTTGACCTTTATTCGCGACCATGACCTAGACAGTCTGGAACTCCTGCCCGAAGAGCAGTTCAATCTGGTGATGGCGGTGGTGCAAACCCTCGCGGATGAACCCAAACGATTTAATCAGAAAGTTGAATTGCTAAAGCGGGCGCGCGAACTGGTAACACAGACCCGGTTCAATAATCCGCAACTCCTGCGTCAACTTGACTTCGACATCCAGAAAACACAGTCCGATCGCAACCTCTACGATGAGGCCATGCGGGTCCCCAAGCGCGATGGCCTTGAAGCCCAGAAACTGATCGTGCAATCGGAGATTCCAGACTACATGCTGAATCTGGCGCAGAAGCGCGCGGCTTCCTATTATCAG
>JAJDAX010000202.1 GCA_029261615.1 Nitrospinaceae bacterium | reverse complement strand
GACCTGCCAGTTTCTGAGTCGCTGACTATGGGGGTACATGAATCCCAATCTCTGTTCTGGGAACGCATGATTGCGCAGGGACGTCCTTTTTTAAACCACTATCTCCCACTGTTTACCGAAACGTTTCCAGAGCAAATGAATGGTGTGAGCATTGATAATCTATACGCCGCGATCAATCAGGTTTCCCCATCTTTTATTAGAGTGGAAGCTGATGAAATGACTTATCCGCTCCACGTTATTCTTAGATTTGAAATTGAGCTTGGAATTTTTGATGGGTCCATTTTGGTGGACGAGTTGCCTGAGGTATGGAACCAGAAAATGCAGGAGTACCTTGGCCTGACTCCCCCGACGGATACTGAAGGTGTTCTGCAGGATGTCCATTGGAGTGGCGGCGCGTTTGGGTATTTTCCAAGTTACACCTTGGGGGCTATGTACGCATGTCAGTACTATCAAGCTCTCAAGCGGGATATCCCCGACATTGAGGATCAGGTGGGGCAGGGGAGATTAGAGCCGGTAAAGAAATGGCTGAATCAAAATATTCACAGAAAAGGCAGACTACATTCTGCTGAAGGTCTTTGTCAGCGCGTTACGGGGGAAGTGCTCAACCCGGAGTATTTCATTGGATATTTAAAAAGCAAGTATGGGGAAATTTACGGGATCAGCTTGTAAGAGTTTCGGGTAATTTTATCCAAATCGGGATCTCTCATAGTCAAATTTTGGTAGGGCGGGGTAATGGTTTCCGACAAGCTCAAAACGGGGCGGGACGTCGACATCTGTTCGGTGTGCAATACGGTGATTCGTCCATCCCGTATATTTTGCGAAGGCTGCGGCCCGCCAAAACTCCCTCCCGAAGAAGTCCCGGAGGGCATTGGCTTTTGGCAGACATCTTTCAGGGTGACTTTGGTGGTTTTGGTGTTTTCAGGGTTGGTCTTTTATAAATTCCAACCTGAAACTTTCACAAGTCTCGACACTCTGGTCACCAAAATAAAATCTAAAATTCCTGCGACAAGAGAAGAAACTGCTACGGCGAATGAACCGGACTTCAAACTGGTTCACAAAGTAAACGTCGACCGGGCAAACGTCCGCGCGGAAGCATCCTCCAAAAGTGAAGTCATTGAAGTGCTGAACAAGGGACAAGTTGTCCAGATGATTCGCAAGACAGAAGCCTGGAGCCAAATCCAGTTGTCCGGAAAAAAGGGTTGGATCGCAACCCGCCTTCTCGATTCAAAAGTAGAGTAACCCCTACTTAAGAATCCCTTCCCGCACTTTCAGAAAAGCTTCTTTCAACTCATCATAATTCTGTGTCACCGGAAACTGGGGGAATTCTACGGTGATGCTTGCAGGTGGTTTGAAGAATATTCCCCCTTCGGCCTGCTTCAACATTCCCGTGTCGTTATAGGAGTCACCAGCAGCGATGGCTTGAAAATTGAGGCTTTGAAACGCTTTCACTGCTTTGGTTTTTCCATCGGCCTGACGAAGTCTATAGTTTGCGATTCGTCCATTGCCTTCTATTTCAAGAAAATTACAAAACAGGGTGGGGTAATCCAACTGGGCCATGAGAGGTCCCGCAAACTGATAAAACGTATCCGACAGGATGATCACCTGAAACTCGGATTTTAGCCAGTCCAGGAATACTTTTGCGCCTTCCATGGGTTCCATAGAGCCGATGACTTTTTCAATATCTGGTAACTTGAGATTGTTATCATCCAGGATTTTTAAACGGCCCCGCATCAATTCGTCGTAATCGGGAATATCCCGGGTGGTCAGGCGTAGTTGTTCAATTCCGGTTTTTTCTGCAAAAGCGATCCAGATTTCGGGGATCAGCACCCCTTCAAGGTCAAGGCAAGCCAGCATGTTTCAGGTCCTCAGTTTAAGTTTGGGTGAATATTATAGTGAAGGGAAGGGGGAGTGCAATAAAGAATCCAGGTTTTTCTTTTGAGATCAGGTGGTTTTGGCCGACTTTTTATTCTTTAGGTCGAGGACATACCTAAATTCTTCAAGTTTCATGAATCGGACAAGCAATCCGAAAATAACGGCACCAAGGACTATGTCGATGGTCAGGACGGAAAGTTTAATCAGAAGTGCCGCTGTTCTATCAAAGGCCCATTCGTTAAAAAGGTAGACCACGATACCCATGATGGTAGCGGCTCCAGTCACCTTTAAGGTCATCGTCGCTATTTTAGTACCACCAATTCGACCCAGCCTTTTCTTTAATACAAAAATGAGTACGACTGCATTGAAAATAGAAGCTATAGAAGTCGCTAATGCGAGGCCTCCGTGTTGGAGGGGGCCCATCAACACAAGATTTAACACAATGTTGAGCACCATGGACCATATCCCGATGGTCATCGGGGTTTTTGTATCCTGCATGGAGTAAAAGGCGGTGATCACAATTTTGGAACCGGCAAAACCGCAAAGCCCAAGAGCGTAAAACAAAAGGGCAAAAGCTGTGCCGTCGGTGGTAGCCGCTGAAAACTCACCGCGTTCCCACAAAGTACTCACTATAGGCACCCGGCATAGAATAAGGCCTACCGTCGCGGGAATGGATATAAACAGGATTAAGCGGATGCCAAAGTTCAGGGAATCTCTAAGTTCGCCGAATTTTTTTTGGGCCGCCTGTTCAGACAGTAGAGGGAGTAAAGCAATTCCCAATGCCACTCCAAAAACTCCCAGGGGAAGCTGGACGAGTCGGTTGGCGTAATAGAGATAAGAAATGGAGCCACTGGCAAGGAGAGAAGCTAAAAGCGTGTCGACCAATAGATTGATCTCATACACGGCAAGGCCGAGCATGACTGGGATCATCAATTTTCCAATTTTTACCACTCCGGAATGCCGCCAGTTCCATACCGGGAGGAAACGGAAACCGAGGCGAGTGGTGGCGGGCCACTGCAAAGCAAATTGAAAAAAACCGCCGATGCATACGGCGTATGCCAGAGCCATTACGGGAACATCCAGATTGGGAGCCCACAACAGGATGGCGAGGATAATGCAGATGTTGGTAATAGCTGGGGCAGCGGCAGGCAAAGCAAACTGCTTGAAGGTATTCAGAATGCCCGCGCTGAAAGCGGCGAGGCCAATGAACAGTAGAAAAGGAGCCATCCATTGGGTGAGGGTCACCGTCAGGTCGAATTTTTCAGGCTCGTCCATAAAGCCTGGGGCAAACATCGTCACGATCCAGGGTGCAAACAGAACCAGGAAAAGACAGGAGAATACTAATAGAAAGAGGAGAATGTTGAACAGGTTAGCGGCAAGCAACCAGGACTCTTCATCCTTGTGTAGCTCGCGGTATTCACTGAATACCGGGATAAATGCAGAGCTGACTGCCCCTTCGGCCAGAACCCTACGCTGGATATTGGGGATCCTGAAGGCGACAAAAAATGCATCTGCCGCTGGAGACGCTCCGAACTTCATTGCGATGAGGACATCCCGCGCAAACCCAAAAGCTCTCGAAAGGAGAGTCATGGAGCCTATAACTCCGGCGGCGCGGCTGACCTGATGGTTGGTTGTCGGCATGTGTGAGTTGTCGCGTAGACGACAGGCTTTCCCAGGTAGGATTGAATACAAAGGCAGGTACTAACACGAATGAAAACGGTTTTCCTGTTGAAGAGTATAGCAAAAAGTCGAACCCCTCCCAATTCCAAATCAATTTCGAATAAATTTATGCCTTCTGGATTCATTTTTATGTCTGAAGAAGACCACGTTTGATACCATTGGCCGTGAAAGGATTCTCCATGAAAACGTATACAACAACACTTGCCATCGGCGGTTCAGATCCCAGTGGAGGTGCGGGGATTCAGGCTGATCTCAAAACATTTTCGGCTCTTGGTTGTTATGGAATGTCCGTCATCACCGCGTTGACGGCACAGAACACGACCGGAGTTCGGGGTATTTTTGAAGTTTCTCCGGAATTCGTGGAGTTACAACTGAATGCCATCTTCGAAGATATAGAAGTGGATGCTGTCAAAATAGGGATGCTGCATTCACCGGCGATCATTGAAACCGTCGCACGATGTCTGGACAACCATCCTGTTAAAAAATTGGTTGTGGATCCGGTCATGTTCGCCAAGGGCGGGGATCGCCTGATAAAAGATGATGCAATCGAATCATTGCGTGAGCAGTTAATTCCAAAAGCGACCGTATTGACTCCAAACCTTCCTGAAGTGGGGGAATTGCTCAGGCGATCCATCAAAACCCGTGACCATATGGAAGAGTCTGCCCATACCTTGCTAAGTCTTGGCCCCCAATGTGTTGTGATCAAGGGAGGCCATATTGATTTTGGTGGAAGCGATGATTTCATGGCTTTTCTCAGCGGAAATGAAATTGAAGATCACTGGTTTTACAGTAGACGGGAGGTCACATCCAATTTGCATGGCACCGGCTGCACATTCGCCTCAGCTGTAACCTCTTTTCTCGCCAAAGGGCTGGATCTGAAAAAAGCGGTTAAATCAGCCAAGGAATATATTGCGGGAGCAGTTAAGGCCGGAGGAGAATATTCCCTGGGTAATGGGCATGGCCCTGTGTCCCATTTTTATCAATTATGGGATGAAGAAGAGGGAACCGATTGATGAAATTTTCCAG
>JAJDAX010000201.1 GCA_029261615.1 Nitrospinaceae bacterium | reverse complement strand
GTCCAGATTTGAAACGATCAATCCGGCGGCTCCCTTGCTGACAGCGCTCGGAAGAAAGTCGTGACCATTGAACCGTTCGCCAGTAAGGCAAAGGAACAACTCCCCCGCTTCCAGCGTCCTGGAATCGATGGATAGCCCGCTGAAGTTTTTCCCGCATCCCCTCCGAACCAAATGGCCCCCGGTGGCGATCAAAACTGTATGTAAATTTTTCTCCATCAAATTCTTAATCATCCAAAAGAGCCCGTACAATTTCCCGGTCGTCAAAATGAAATTTTTCCGTCCCGATGATTTGATAATCCTCTGCGCCTTTGCCGGCGATGATCACGGTGTCACCCGGTTCGGCAAGTTGCAGGGATTTTTCGATAGCCTGCCTGCGATCCGGAATGATTAAGTAGTCTTTCCCCTCAACTGCTTTTTCAGGAAGCCCCATGCTGATGTCTTCAATGATCTGCCGGGGATTTTCAGTGCGCGGGTTGTCGGAGGTGATGATGGCAAGCTCACTGCAGTCAACTCCGATTTTTCCCATAGGGCCGCGTTTGGTGCGATCACGGTCACCGCCACAGCCGAACACCACAAGCACCCGCCCACGAGTGAATTCCTGTACTGCGGTCAAGGCGTTATAAAGAGCATCGTCGGTGTGAGCGAAATCAACCACTACGGTGAAACCTCGATTGTTTTTAATTTTTTCCAATCGACCGGGGACAACCGAAAGGGATTCAAGTCCGGAACAAACCGTATCGAGCGAAAGCCCTTGAAATAACCCGACCGCAGCCGACGACAGCAGGTTGAGTATGTTGTGTTTTCCCAAAAGCGAAGAGGCGATGTCCCGGCTTCCATAAGGGCTTTTCAGACTGAATCGAACGCCCTGGTCGGACAGCACAATAGATTCTGCGCGAATGTCGGCTTTGGACTCGATGCCAGTGGTCAGGGTAGGGCGTGAGGTTTCCGAAAGGATTTTGGCACCCATCGGATCATCAAGATTGATCACCTGTTTTTCGACTCGCTCATCCCGAAACAGTCTCATCTTGGTTTGACGATAGGTGTGGAGATCGGAATGATAGTCAAGATGGTCCCGCGTTAAGTTGGTAAAGACCGCTATGTCGAAATGCAATCCATGAACGCGCTTTTGCGCAAGCGAATGAGATGAGACCTCCAGAAAACAATCCTGGACGCCACACTGGACCATCTCTGCCAGCATCCGGTTAAGGTCCAGTGATTCCGGCGTGGTGACATTTGCTGGGTACACCGTGTTGCGGTAACGGTAATTGATCGAACCAATTACACCGCAGTCTCTTTCTGCACCGGAAAATAATGACTCCAGGAGGTAGGTCAAGGTCGTTTTGCCATTGGTCCCGGTGATTCCGATTAGGTTGATTGAGCGCGAGGGTTGTTTGAAATAACGGGCCGAAAGCCAGGCCAGCGCGTGACGGGCATCCTCTACATGAATTTGAGTGATACCGTTCACACCGATTCCTATTTCAATCAATTCCTGTGGAGAAGATTGCGTGATGAACGCTGCGGCTTTTCTGCGAATGGCTTCCGGGATGTAACGCGCCCCGTCCTCTTTGGTCCCAGCGATGGCGACAAACAAACCTCCAGCCTCAACCTTTCTGGAATCATAGGCAATCGAGGTGATTTCGCGGTCAAGACTTCCCAGAAGGTTGACGAGGGGATAGCCGTTCATCATGTCGGACAATTGACTTGTCATTCCTTCATCCAACTCCCTTGTTGAAATGCTTGGCAGGATCTTGCTCATGCGCGATCCAGAACGAAAACCCGCTCACCCCGTTTGGGTACATTGAGATACCTCAGAGTCTCGCGGGCTATTTCACTAAACGCCGGGGCGGCCACTTCACCGCCCCAGTAACTTCCTTTTGGCTCATCAATCATTACAAGAATGACCAACTTGGGTGAATCTGCCGGAACAAACCCGATAAAGGATGCGAGGTAGTTGTCCGCCGAGTATTTATGGGTTCCCGGATCGATCTTCTGGGCGGTCCCGGTTTTGCCTGCAACCTCATAACCTTTTACGGCGGCTTTTTTACCGGTACCCTGCCGCACCACCTCTTTTAATATGGTGATCAATTTTTTACTCGTTTTGCCGGAGACCACACGCCGCAATATTTCGGATGGGAAGTGATCAATTTGCCGACCGTCTTTCCACACGCCAGAGGCGATCCTTGGTTTGACCAATGTGCCTCCGTTTGCAATGACGGACATGGCGGTGACCATTTGCAGCGGTGTCACGGAGATTTCGTGTCCGAAAGAAATGGAAGCCAGCGACAACCCCGACCAGTTTTTTAAAGGCCTAAGCATGCCGGGCGATTCTCCAGGCAAATCGATACCTGAACGAGTACCAAACCCAAATCGACGGATGTAATCGAAAAAACGCTGCTCCCCAAGTGTCTGGGCAATTTTGATCGCACCGATGTTGCTTGAATGGATAAGGATCCGACTCAGCGACAACCATCCAAAGCTATGGTTTGCGGCTTCGCCTATTTTGGATTTCCCTATTTTCATCGAGCCGTTTTCGCAGAAAAAAATATCCTTTGGTTCAGCAGTGCCTTCTTCCATCGCAGCGGCGGCGACAATGGGTTTGAAAATGGAACCCGGTTCGTAGGCAAATGATACGGC
>JAJDAX010000200.1 GCA_029261615.1 Nitrospinaceae bacterium | reverse complement strand
GTCTTTCAGGTACTCGATGACAACCGGCGTGATTTTTTGCTCGCCAAGCAGTTCAAGAGTCTGGCGCGATTTACTGCATTTCGGGTTGTGATAAATGGTTACGGACATGGTTTTTTCAATTTAAAGGATTTCTAAAGTTTTGATTTTTAATTCACAAAGAGACGGGTGGATCAGGAACCTGAAGGAGGTGCCTTGGCAGTGAATTTTTCCAGGGCTTTGATTTTTTCATTACATTTTCTGGTTTCATCCGGTAACCGGGAGCCAAATAATTGGACTGCATTTTTATAGAGAGGCAAGGCTTCTCCCGGATTCTTTTTTCCTTCCATGGCCTCTCCCATGGTTACAAGAGCCCGCGCCTCATACTCACCCTTTTTGGTTTTCTGTGCCAGTTGACGCTGGCTTTGCCCTGCCTTCAGGGCTTCTTCCCATTTCCCGGCTTTCAGGAAGGCTCCCCCCATCAAATTGAGGATTCTTAGTTCCTCGCCTATCGCTTTAATTTTGCGGAGGATGGAACGCGCACTGTTGGCGATTTTTATACCCTGCTCGGGATCTCCGGCCAACAACAGGCAGGCACCATGCAGACCAGACGACTGGGCATGCCCTAGCGAATCACGAATTTTTTGATACAAAACCGAAGCACTCTGATAGCTGGAAGCGGCCTTGGCTGGTTCATCGATTGCAAGAAACGCATCGCCAAGGTTGTGGTGCAGACCGGCTATGGATTTAGGGTCGCCGTTTTTGGCCTGGCTTCCTAGAGCGGATTGTAGTGTTTCGATGGCCCCTTCGGAATCACCGGACTGCAACTGCGCCTTACCGAGTGAGGCAAGTAGTCGAGCTTCTGCCCCAGGGTTTTTCAATTTTTTTACTGTTTCCAACGCTTTATTCAACCAGGTCATGGCCTGACCGGGATCTTTCGCTTGAATATGTGTTTTGGCAATATCTTCCTGCGCTCTTAAGACCACCGCATGTTGCCCTATTTTTTCTGCGGCGTTGGCTTCATTTTGAAAGTGCTCGAGTGCCGTGCTCCAGTTTTTCTGACCCAGGAATGCTGTGCCCAGTCCGTGCAAAACTTCCAGCTCAATTTTTGGCTTTTCCTGTTTCTGAGAAAGAGCGAGGGATTTTTCCAGAGACTCGATCGCCTTGGGCCAGTTCTTGACGCTGTTGCACTCCTGGCCGAGAAACAACTGGCAGTTCAATTCTCCCTCTTCATCCTGAAGGTTTTTCGCCGCCAGCAACCCACCTTCCAGCCAGGGCAAGCGGTTCTGAGCTGATTGGCGGAGCTGCAGAAGGGGGTAACCCAACTCGGCATAACTCTGGCAAATACGCGCGACCTCGTTGTCCTTCAGGCAATTTGCCTGTGCCCAGGATTGAGAAGCTGCAATATTTTTCCAGTCCAGGTCGAACAATTGCAAGGCTTGATCTTTTTTGGATGCCAGGTTGGAATGGAACATGTCACTTAACAATTGCATTCGGGTCATAAAATATGTCGCCCGCCTTAAATCTGCCTGGCCCTGGGGAATATTTTTGATCTTGTTTGCCAGCCACCGATGCAAAGTGGGCGGGATCTGGTACCGGTCCGTGTGCTCGTTGTATTCCACAAAGCCGAGCCGAACAAGCATTTCAAGTTTTACGTTTTCCTTGTCTTCACAGATGAAGGCTTCTGCCTCACCATAAAAGCTTCCACGAAACTGCAACAATTTTGCCAGCAGAATTTTGGCTGGATCGGGGAGGATCAGAAGCAGAATGGTCAAAACGGTTTCGATTCCGGCCTGGTTGCGGTCCGGCACATTTTTTTCAATTCCTTTAAAAATATCGCGCAATTTAGTGGCGAACTGCTCAGGGTCAAATGAGTCGAACTCATTCAGGAAGCGCCCACAAAGGCTCGCCGCCAAAGGATTGAACGCGGAGTAACGACCGATTTCGGCAGCCCAGAAACCGATCCGGCTGGCCCACAAGCTGAGCAGGTCTCTCAAATCTTCTTCAGGAAGAGAATCAATTTTTTCCCAGGTCACATTTTCAATTTCCAGTTTCTCTTCGGAGGTAATGATCAGGCCAACACTTTTGGAAGGCGGCATGAGTTTCACAACCTCAGCCGTGGTCCGGACATTATCGAAAAACAGCAGAAGTTTTTTCCCGTGCAATAGCTTTCGATACTGGGCGATCAATCCATCCGGGTTGGTGGGTGTCTTTGAAGCGGGTGCCAGGGAATTGATCACATGCGCCATAGCTTCCAAGGTCGCTGTGTCTGGATTTTCTGTGGTATCGAAATTAAAATAAATCTGGGCTTCTGGAAAAAGCGGAGTAACTTTATCAATCACCTTTAAGGCGGTTGCCGTTTTCCCAATACCACGCGGCCCAAAAAATCCGTTAAAACTGACTCCGTCCTTGAAATTGGTGACGGTATTCATGATCTCGGTCCTTCGGCCAAAAAAGTCCTCGGGTGGAGCGTCAACCTGATGCCGGACCAGTGTTTGGAGTTTGGTGTCGCCTTTTTCCTTGCGGACTTTCTCAATTTTTTTGACCATACCGGTAAGCTTGGTATTACCCTTGGCGGTTTTGGACTCTGCGCCTCCTTTAGAAATTCGGGGCGAAGCCCCTCCCTCATCAATATCCGATGTGGAGGGACTACCCTCATCTCCTGGCTTTTTCAGAATAAACATGAGGCCGATTCCGCCAATTACCAGAATCATCAGGCCCAATATCATGGACACAAGCTTTCCCTTTCTTGACAACCTGAGGAAATTTCGACGTTCTCAAGTTCAGTTGTCGATATCTAGGATAATGGCAAACCCTCAAAAATAAACCTCTTTTTAACGGATAGCCCCCAAAATTCCAAAGGATTATGGGATTCTCCGCGAGTCGGACCCTCATTTTCAGGAAGGCCCCCCAATCCATTTGGAATCCTGAAAGTTTTGCCTTATAAGTCATGGGAATAGGGTAGAATTGACTTTTTTCAGCAGGTTTGATAAACAGCCTGCATCCTTTAACCGGGACGGAAACCTTTTTAATCATTGCACTTCAGGCCTTCGATCCGGTGCTGACCAAAGCTTTCCTTCCAAAACATAATTGCATCGATGGCAGAACTCCTTATTGAAATCGGAACAGAAGAAATTCCGGCAGGCTACATTACACCGGCGCTGGCTGCTATGGCAGACAATCTGGCGGATTGGCTGAAACAAAATCACATTCAGGCCAGCGAACCCATAACCTGCGGCACCCCGCGTCGCATGACCTTGTCTATATCCGAATTGAATGCCATGCAGGATGATGTTGTGGAAGTCCACAAAGGCCCCAACGTCAAAGCTGCATTTGATGCAGAGGGTAAACCCACCAAGGCCGCGCTTGGGTTTGCACGAGGCAAAGGCCTGGACGTTTCCGAGCTGAGCCAGGAGGACACGCCAAAAGGAAAAGTTCTGTGCGCCCGAATTGAAAAAACAGGGCGACCTACGCGCGACCTCCTGAATGAGTTTTTGCCCGAATGGACTTATAACATTCCCTTTCCTAAAAAAATGCGCTGGGGCAGTAATCGTCAG
This sequence comes from Nitrospinaceae bacterium, assembly GCA_029261615.1. The sequence continues at coordinate 7,094 of JAJDAX010000200.1, read as the reverse complement.
CCTTTTGTGCGACCGATTCACTGGATTGTCGCTGTGCTGGAAGGCAAGCCTCTATCATTTGAAGCTGAGGGTGTTGCCGCCGGGAACACTACACGTGGGCATCGGTTCCTGAATCCAGAAACCTTCTCCGTAAATGATTTTAATGACTACCGTGACCAACTGGCAAAACATTCGGTCACGGTCGACCCTGAAGAACGCAAACAAATCATCGAGAAACAGGTGACTGCACTGGCCAAAGAAGTCGGTGGGTTTATCAAGGACGATCCCGAATTACTGCACACCGTCGCCCATCTTGTGGAGTTCCCTGTACCCTTGCGCGGCCAATTCGATGCGCGCTATCTGGAGCTCCCCGTCGAGCTTCTTGAGATCACCATGAAGTATCACCAGAAATACTTTCCAATCTGGGAAACTGACAGCAAATTGCTGCCTTATTTTGTAACCGTCAGCAACATGCCGGTGGTGGAAGGATCATCTATCATCCCGGGCAACCAACGGGTGTTAAAAGCCCGCCTGGAGGACGCACGCTTCTTTTATGATGAAGACCAGAAGAAGCGCCTGGAAGATTTCACGGAAGCATTGAAAGGAGTCTTGTTCCAGAAGGATCTGGGGACATTGTTTGAAAAGGTTGAGCGGTCGGTTGGCCTGATGGAGCGCTTAAAGGACTTCGCGAGTGGAACCGATGCCGCCTTTCTTGATGAAGCCAAACGCACAATTCGTCTTTGCAAAGCAGATCTCAATACTCAAATGGTTTTCGAGTTTCCCGAATTACAAGGGATCATCGGGGGCTATTACGCATTAAAGGATGAAGGAGAGGCGATTTCCACCGCCATTAAAGAACATTACAAACCTGCGTTTGCAGGAGACAGTGTGCCCTCCACCGAACTGGGAGCGTTTGTCGCGCTGGTAGACAAACTGGACACCATCGTCGCCTGCATCGGCGTTGGGCTTATCCCCACCGGCTCGGAAGATCCTTACGCCCTTCGCCGCCATGCTATGGGAATTATCCAGATCCTGATCGAGAAAAATATTCCAGTAACGCTGACTCATCTGGCAGATATTGGAATTGCTCAATTGGGCGACAAGGCTAAACTTAAAGCGGAGGACATCCGCCAGCATGTTCTCGATCTGTTTCACCAACGGTTGAAGACGATGCTATCCAATAAAGGCTACGAATACGATGTCATCGATGCCGTGCTCGCTCCCATGAATCCGGACTCTTTCAAAGTTCTTCAAGCCAAGACTGCCGCGCTCTCTAATCTTAAAAAGCAGGACTATTTTGACTCGCTGGCGGTGGCTTTTCGCCGGGTGGTGAACATACTTGAAGGAAAAGAGTATCGCGGCCTGGATCCCAAACTGTTCCAGGAACCGGCTGAAGAAAATTTATTGAAAAAAGCCCGGTCGATTCAGGACGATGTGACAGACTTGTTAGCTAGCGGAGATTATTCTGGAGTTCTGGCCCGCATTGTTGAAATCAAACCGGAGGTGGATGCCTTCTTTGATGATGTCATGGTCAATGACAAAGATGAGAGGGTGAAGAACAATCGCAAGGCCTTGTTATACGTCATCTCGGAATTATTTTCTCAAATTGCAGACTTTTCCAAAATCGTCGTCAAAAAAGGTTGAAAACCCCATCACCCATCCGCTAAATTGAACGGGCGAGTAGGGCTTGACCAGACAGGCGACTTAAAACAGCCCGGCCGGTTCTCAAACATTATTGTTGTTCATAAACGTTTACCAATCAGCCCCTCTACAAGTAACCCTAATCGAGTTATACAATGACAAAAACTCCCAAATACATTTACTTTTTTGGCGGCGACAAAACCGAGGGTAGCGCAGAAATGCGTAACCTGCTTGGCGGTAAAGGGGCCAACCTCGCGGAGATGGCCTCGCTTAACATCAGCGTGCCACCGGGGTTTACCATCAGCACCGAAGCCTGCACCGCTTACTTTAAGGGAGGCAACGCCTTCCCTAACACCCTGTGGAATGAAATACAATCCAATCTCGAGACCCTCGAACAGGTCATGGGCAGGGAATTGGGCGGGGCATCCGACCCGCTACTGGTATCGGTTCGCTCCGGTGCCCCGGCATCCATGCCGGGCATGATGGACACGGTGCTGAATCTCGGTCTCAACGACAAGACCGCGCAGGGACTGGCACTCAAGACGGAAAACGAGTGGTTCGCGCTGGACTGTTACCGCCGGTTCATCGCCATGTTCGGCAACGTGGTGCAGGGTATCGCCGGGGAACAGTTTGAAAAGATCATCCATCGGATCAAAACCAAACGCAATATTGAACACGATGTGGACTTATCGACCAAAGACCTGCAGTCCATCATCGGCCAGTTCAAAACGGCGGTGAAAAAACATACCGGCAAGGAATTCCCGACCGAGCCGCAAGATCAGTTAAGACTGACCATTGAAGCGGTGTTCAATTCCTGGAACACCCCACGCGCCATCACCTATCGACGACTCAACAATATCCCGGCGGAATGGGGAACCGGTGTCAATGTTCAATCTATGGTGTTCGGCAATATGGGCGATTCCTCGGCCACCGGCGTGGCATTCACTCGCAACCCGGCAACCGGCGAGAAAAAGTTTTTTGGGGAATACATGATCAATGCGCAGGGCGAAGACGTGGTCGCCGGCATTCGCACGCCCAATCCCATTTCGCAGTTGGAAGAGGACATGCCGGAAAGTTACAAAACGCTCAACGAGGTGTGTCAGACTCTTGAAAAACATTATCACGACATGCAGGATATCGAATTTACGATCCAGGAAAACCAGTTATACCTGCTGCAGACCCGTTCCGGTAAGCGCACGGCCCCGGCTGCCATCAAGGTAGCTGTCGAAATGGTCAACGAAGGGCTCATCAGTAAACAACAGGCCGTTGGTCGAGTACCAGCAAACCAGGTGGACCAGATATTCCATCCCATGATCGATCCCAAGGCAAAGGTCAAGGTCCTCGGGCAAGGGCTCGGTGCCTCACCGGGTGCGGCTGTGGGTAAAGTAGTGTTCACACCGGAACATGCGATGGCACTTGCCCAGGAAAAAGAGAAAGTCATTCTGGTCCGCATGGAAACGTCCCCGGAAGATATCCACGGTATGAGCGTGGCGCAGGCAATCCTCACTTCCAAAGGCGGCATGACTTCTCATGCAGCAGTAGTCGCCCGCGCAATGGGCAAGCCATGTGTCTCCGGTTGTGGTGACCTGGCAGTTGACCTCAAAAAGAAAAAAGCCGTGCTGAATGGCACCACCATTAAAGAAGGCGACTTCATTTCCCTCGATGGCTCCACAGGACAGGTGTTCAAAGGTCAAGTAGAACTCGTGCAACCCAAGTTGACTGGATCATTCTCCCAGATCATGAGTTGGGCTGGCAAAATGCGCAAATTAAAAGTGCGTGCCAACGCGGACACACCACACGATGCCCTGGTGGCGCGTGAATTCGGGGCCGAGGGAATCGGGTTGTGCCGAACCGAGCACATGTTTTTCGATGAGGACCGCATTCTCCTGGTACGCAAGATGATCTTATCGGAAAATGAGAATGATCGAGCGGAGGCTCTGAAAAAACTTGAGCCGCACCAACGCCGCGATTTCACCGAAATATTTCGGGCGATGGAGGGTTTGCCGGTCACCATCCGTCTACTTGATCCACCCCTGCATGAATTTGTCCCCAGTGTTGCATCGGAAATCAAAGTGCTGGCTAAAGCGATGAAAATTTCTCCAGCAAAATTGACAAAAAAGATCGAAGCCATGAAGGAGCTCAATCCAATGCTGGGCCTTCGCGGGTGTCGGTTGGGAATCGTCCACCCAAGCATTTATCGGATGCAGGTGCAGGCCATCATGGAGGCCGCATGCAAGCTGACTAAAAAGAAGATCAAGGTATTGCCTGAAATCATGATCCCACTGGTGAGTACTGTCACCGAGTTTAACCTGGTACGACAGCATATCGACGAGGTAGCGAAGTCGGTAATCGAAAAGAATGGTGTCAAGGTCTCTTACAAGGTCGGCACCATGATTGAACTACCGCGTGCGGCGCTCACCGCCGATAAAATTGCTGAGGAGGCGGATTTCTTTTCCTTTGGGACTAACGACCTGACGCAGACCACCTTTGGCCTCAGCCGTGACGATTCCGGTAGTTTTCTTCCTGAATACATAGAACAGGATGTACTGCCACAGGATCCTTTTGTCAGCGTAGATCAGGAAGGTGTCGGGGCTCTGGTCAAAATTGCGATTGAAAAAGGGCGGGGGATAAACGAAAAGTTATCGCTGGGCATTTGCGGCGAGCATGGCGGCGACCCGGCTTCAATAGAATTTTTCCACAAAGCCGGACTGGACTATGTAAGCTGTTCTCCCTACCGCGTCCCGACTGCGCTTCTCGCCTGCGCCCAGGCAAATATTTAGCATGTGACATGACTTCCATGATTTTCCAGATCCGAGTGGGTTGGAAGCGGTGTGGAAAAAATAAATTCCGATAAACCAGTGGGCAACAGCAACGATATTGGCCCGATTAGAACCCACCTACCCGGCTATGAAGCCTTCAAAATAGATTCTTCTTGTCGAGGATTTCCAGAAAAAAGTGGCATGGTGAAATAAAACGTACAGCCGACCTCAGGTTCACTTTCAAAACCGATATTTCCTCCCATAGCTTCAACCAGATTCTTTGAAATAGAAAGACCTATTCCCATACCTTCAATCGGGCTGAACTCCCAATCAAGACGCTCAAACGGCTCAAACACGGCATCGGCTTTGTCGGCGGGAATGCCCTTACCGTTGTCCTGAACCTTAAAAGTCATGCGATCCACACCATTTGATTCAATCCAAATATTCACATCGCCACCAGCCCGATTATATTTGATCGCATTGGATACCAGATTGGTTAACACTTGCCGGATACGCTTGGGATCGGCGTTGATTACCAGGTGGTTTTGGGGAGGTGGCGAATAGTTCAATTGGACATCAAATTTTTGCGCCATTGGCTGAAGCATATCCCGGGTTTCCTGAGCTAAAACCGCCATATCTACTGGCTCCAGATTAAGGGTATAACCTCCTGCCTCGATCTGGGACAAGGTCAGGACTTCATTAATAAGTGAAAGCAGATGATTTCCCGCATTAAAAATATGGTCAATCGATTTTTCATTTTGTTCCCGGTAATCCGGTTGAACTTCCCAGCCCCTCATTTTTAATAGCTGACTGAATCCAAGAATCGCATTTAGCGGAGTTCGTAATTCGTGACTCATACGGGAAAGGAAATCGGTTTTCGCTCGGTTGGCTTTTTCAGCCTCTTCCTTAGCCTTCTCAAGGTCCTGTGTCCTCTGCTTGACTCTTTTCTCCAAACTTTCATTTGAGATTAGAATTGATATATTTTGCTTCTCAATTTGTGAAAGCATTTGATTGTAATGATCCACCAGCATTCCCATTTCGCCGCCGGTCTTCTTTTCGGCCCGAAGACCGTAATCTCCTGTTTCCCCAATTTGTCTGGAAATATTTACAAGTTGTGCAATTGGGTTAGAAATTTGCCGCGCCAGGAGAATTGAAATCACGATTCCAAAAAGCATGACACCGGCGGCAATGAGAAAAAATCGGATCTGTTCATTTAATAATTTTTTGTAGATCGACTTAAGGGAAAACTCCACAACGAAACTTCCGAGCACAATTTCTTTTAAAGTTTCGGGATTATATCCCCGGATGGGAACGGCCCAATAAATTTCTTCGTTCTTAACCTGAGGAGCCTTCTGACTTAATAGTTCTTTTATAGGAACATTTCGTAATCGCTCCTCGTTCAACCCTGCGATGATTTTAGATTCATTATCCAAAATTAATAATGCGGATAATCTTGGCTCCCGCTTCATCCGGTTAATAATATTTCTGATATATTCCAGATTCAGGTTGCTCAAGCCATACCCTAGAGCTTCAGCAGATAATTGAGTGAAATTGACAATTTCAGATTTGGAAACTTGAAGAACCAGCTTCCTGTTACTATCCAGAGTAAGGGTGATGAATGTAGCCATCACCAGGAATAGTACTGAAAGAATACTCAACAAAATTTTGGTCTTTATCGGTAGATCCGATAATAAACCAATAAAATTAACTTTATTTTTCAATTCTAAACCTTAGAATCAATGGGAACCAATATACTGTCCCTGGAGTTTTCACTTTGTATAGGATTCCGGGTTTCGACCAAATAATAATCGGCCAGTAAAACTTTACCAATGCACCTGTTTCTTAAATTTTGTGAAAAAAGCTTTTGGTAATAATAATAGGGCCATTTAGGTCTAAATCAAGGCCAATTTGGGCTTTTTTCATTTTTCTTGAATTAATGTGAAGAACTGCATTAAATTTATTTTGACGATCCTTCCGGGAATCTTTTTGATGTCCCCCTCGCCTCTTTTTGCCAATAGTCAGGAACAAAAAATAGTTATTACGGAGCCCAAAAACCTAACCAGTGTCACCAATCCTTTCAAGGTTTGTATGGAGGCAATGGGTTTAATCGTTGAACCTTCTGATGGCGACCCTTATGAAGGAAGAGGGCACCATCATATTCTGTTCAGCTCACTTCCAAAAGACCTGACCCGTCCATTACGACGGAAGGAGGCCATCCATCTTGCAAAAGGCGAACATTGCGTAAAATTAAAAATGGAACCAGGAAAACATGTCATCATTGCCCTGTTTTCTTATGGTGACCACGTGCCTTATCAACCAGCAATATCGGACCGAATTCTGGTGACCGTCAAGGACACTAAATAAGGAAATGAAAAATAATTAAATTTGGGATGCCTTATAAAATTGTTCATCAAAGAAATAAACCTGCTTACTATGTCAAAACAACTGACCTCAACTCTCATAGTTGTATTGTCCTCTCTATTTTTCTACCTGTTTTTTCCTACAGTTTTAAACGCCGCGCCACTTGACTGGGGCACCCTTCAACCCAATCTTAAGGGACTGCCATTCATTGCTGATTCTGGAAACCCTGCCGACGAAACAGAATGCCTGTTGTGTCATGAAAAATATATCCAGGCGTTCGGAAAAACAAAACACGCTCAGGCTTTGTTCAACGGCCAGCCCGGAAAACTGGGGAGCACTTGCGAAACCTGTCAC
>JAJDAX010000199.1 GCA_029261615.1 Nitrospinaceae bacterium | reverse complement strand
TCAGGCCTGGGGAATTTCCGGCTGGGGTGGACGGGAGGTGTTGATGTGAACGAGATCATGATGACCCACGAAATAATCACGGTTGAAATATGTGGACCAGATGGAGAAACAAAAGAAAAAACCCAGCATGTGACAACACGCCCGTTTAAATACGAAGAAGATATTTTCAAAAGCGATGTTTTAAAAATTCCCTGCAGTTTAAAAAATGAAAAAGGAGATTCCAATGATTGTGGATAGTGGATTGCAGCACATGGCGGACCAGATGGCGGAACAGAATCAGAACGCCATGTCTCATCTTGCAGTGGGTATGGGGACTAATGTTCCAGTCAATACGGATACCACCCTGCAAACCGAACTGTCTCGCGTGGCGTTGACCTCTGCAGTGCGCTCGGACAAGAAGGTGACTTACGTCGCTACCTTCGGGCCGGGAGTGGGTACGGGAGCGTTGACGGAAGCGGGGATTTTTAATGCCGCCAGTTCCGGAGATATGCTCACCCGTATCGGGTTTGCGGTTAAGAACAAGGGCGCCAATGACACCATGACCGTCACCATCGAGCACACTTACCAGAGGGTTTCCTAAATCATGCCGGACACAACAACGCGACTTAACCTGACAAAACCGGATACTGGCAATGAGTCCTGGGAACTGGATGTTGAGCGCTGGGCCGACAAGCTGGACGAATCGGCGGCACATTATATGGTGGTTCCTCTTGGGGGCGAGGCGATTGACGAGGAAGTGTTCTTCAACGATTTCCTGTTTAATGCGCCGGTGACTATCGCCGGTGTTTCTCTTTTTGCCCGAATGGCTCCGGAGGGGGCCGCGTTCTCAATAGACTTTTTGAAAAATGGAATCGAGCAAGGGAAAACGGTGAGCATCAATATCGGACAAACCAGCGGTAATGCAGTAGTGACCGGGCTAACCTATGATCCTTTTGCCACGATCCCGGAAAAACTGGGATTAAAAGTTAAGGGTGTGGGAGCGACCGACCCCGGTGCGGAGATTACGGTCATCATTCATTTTAATGTCAAACCCGTTCCTTAAGGGATCGACATGACCATTAATTATAAAGGCGACGCGATCCGTGCTATCACCACGTTAGGGCTCGGGGGTGTGGATATCTCTGAATGGCCAGTGAGTAAAAAAGAAGTCGCGTCGATTAAATCCAACATACTTTACAACCTTGCACTAACGGCAGGGCTTTCATCACTGGGTCAACTCAATCTGGTCGATGGTGTGGTCAATCCATTTAGCAATGAAACGGAAATGGATTTACCCTCGTCCAGCAATCAGGTTTACGATCCGGTGGCCGATTCCTATGGCCCGGAAAAGAGCGTATTCCCCGGAACTGAAGTAACGTCCAATCCGCTTGATTCAGATTCCGGGACCTGGGCCAACTACACCATGCGAATCGTGGTCCCTGCATCTCAGATATCTTCAGACGGCGCTTTTATAAAAGTTCGTTTTGAAGCATCGACGACCGAGGGCTTAAAAATCGATAACGCCTCAATCGTTGAACGCAGTTCTGGTGCTGATGGCGTTGGGGTGCCGACCGAGCTTTTGTTTTCCGCAGGATCTGGATTTGATATTGCGGCGGGTACCTCAATTGAAAGTGATGCCCTGGAATTTAATCTGGATTCAACCAGGGATTATCTGATTTGTATTGATGTGTCCAGTGATCCCGCGAAAGACCTGGCCAGAGGGAAAGCGGGCGGAAGTTTGTCTCGTTATTATAAGGCTGCCTCTAATTCGTATAACACCCAAACGCTCACAGGAGCAACATTCAACAGCGGTACCAGTTCTTTTGTTAACAGAATCAGCATTGGTGTATCTCAGAACATGACGCTTCAATCCAAAGCGATCACAGCTACGGCCGTTCCGACTGAGGCCCTGATTGGCTTTGTGATGATCGCGCCAGGTGCGGTGCCGGATACGGACGTGAAGGGTTATGTTTCCCGTGATGGCGGGACCACCTTCACACAAGCCGCGTTGATGGTGCAGGCCGTTGGTTTTCCCTGGAATGTAATGTTCACCGGAGGTGTCGATTTGAGTTCTCAGCCAGGCGGATCGTCGGTTAAATGGAAACTGGTTTCAGCGAATAATATTGATTTTGTAATTGAAACCGCTTCACTTTTCTGGAATTGAGGAAATTATGACCCAATTTAGATTGCAGAAGGAGTCGGCGAGCCCGATCACCCGTATCAAGAACGAGGCACGTCGCAGGATCATTGAGGTTGTCGGACCGGAATGGAGACAGCAGAACCTATTGGCGCATGCAGCGGAGTTACACCTTAAAGAAACGCGCAGCGTTATCACAACAGAAGAAGCCGCCGAGCTTCAGGGGATTCTAGGGTTGTGGAATTGGGTGAAATCGGTGCGGGCTGCAAGTGACACACTGGAGGCCGCACCCCCCGCAGACTATAAAGACGATCAGCATTGGCCCGGATCACCCTGAGTTAAGGAAATTTTTGGTCTGGATAAGGCCGACAGAAAGGAAAAGAGA
>JAJDAX010000198.1 GCA_029261615.1 Nitrospinaceae bacterium | reverse complement strand
TTACCTTGGAAGCGTGATCCCCAAAAACAGTTTTCACAGCGGATGTTTCGGTGGCATCCGCCTGAGTCGATGTGCCATGGGCATTGATGTAATCAACTTGCTCCGGATTGATTCCGGCGCTTTTCAGCCCGAGCTTCATGCAGCGTGCAGCCCCTTCACCTTCGGGTGCGGTGGCGGTTATGTGATGGGCATCGCCATTGAGAGCGTAGCCGATGATCTCACCATAAATTTTTGCACCACGCTTTTTAGCATGTTCGTATTCTTCCAGAACCAATACGCCACTGCCCTCGCCGATCACAAATCCGTCTCGGTCCTTGTCAAAAGGTCGGCTCGCCGTTTGAGGATCGTCGTTACGCTGTGATAATGCACGTGAGGCGTTGAATCCAGCAACACACAGCGGAGTTATAACGGATTCAGTTCCTCCGGCATACATGACATCGGCATCACCATCGCGAATAAACTTATAGGCTTCCCCTAAAGCATGGGTGCCGGTAGCACAGGCAGTGACCACGCAGGTGTTGGGTCCTTTGGCACCAAGGTGAATAGAAATCTGCCCGGATGCAAGATTGGCGATGAGCATGGGAATAAAGAACGGCGTGATTTTGCGCGGTCCCTTCTCCATGAAAACCTTGTGATACTTTTCAATGGCAGGAAGGCCGCCCAGCCCAACACCCACGAGAACCCCGATGCGCTCGGCGTTTTCTTCGGTTATCTCGAGGCCGGCGTCCTCACTGGCCATAATGGCGCAGACCAAGGCATAATGGATAAAAGTATCCATTTTCTTGACCTCTTTGTGATTTATCCAGGCTTCCGGGTCGAACCCTTTCACCTCTCCTGCTATGGTGACTGGAAAATCAGTGACATCGAACCGAGTGATGGGTCCTATTCCGGATTTACCGGAGCAGACGGCATCCCAGTTTGTATCAAGTCCGATGCCAAGAGGCGAGATGATTCCCAAGCCGGTGACAACGACTCGACGGGTCATACCACTCCTTTGGCTGTGAAGTAACTGGGATTAATTGGTGTGATTATTGATGTAATCGACTGCATTCTGGACGTTCGCAATTTTTTCCGCGTCCTCGTCCGGAATTTCAATATCGAACTCTTCTTCAAGCGCCATGACCAATTCAACCTGATCGAGGGAATCCGCTCCCAGGTCATCAATGAAGGACGCTGTTCCATTTACTTGTTTTTCATCCACACCAAGCTGGTCGACAATTATTTCTTTAACACGTTGTTCCACCGACATATTCGTTGCACTCCCATTGAGGTTACATCAACATTCCACCGTTTACGCCAAGTACCTGGCCGGTAATATACCGCGCGCGTTCCGAAACCAGGAAACTGACGCAATCCGCGATATCCTGAGGTTGTCCAAGACTGGCCAGGGGTATTTGCTGTACAAGCATTTCCCGGACCTTCTCATCAAGTTGCCGGGTCATATCTGTATCAATAAAACCAGGAGCGATCGCATTGACCCGAACATTTCGCGATGCCACTTCCCTTGCCAGAGTTTTGGTAAGGCCCATCAGTCCCGCTTTGGAAGCCGAGTAATTAGCCTGTCCCGCGTTTCCCATCATCCCCACAATGGAGGCAATGTTAACTATCGCTCCGGACCTTTGCTTGAACATTTGCTTTACTGCCTGCTGCGAGCAGAGAAAACTTCCCTTGAGGTTGACGTTAAGAACCAGGTCCCAGTCAGCCTCTTTCATCCGCATACAGAGTGCGTCGCGCGTTACCCCGGCATTGTTGACCAGGATATCCAGTGGCTTGTGCTCTTTTATAATAGTATCAAAGACACCCGCCAGTTGTCCCGCATCCGTGACATTTAATTCAATTCCACTTGCTTTTCCTCCGCTGCTGACGATCTTTGCCGCAGATTCTTTTGCGCCTTCAAGATCGACATCACCGAGGATAACATGAGCCCCCTGCCCAGCTAACTCTTCTCCAATGCATTGGCCGATGCCTCTTGCACCACCTGTAATCAGGGCGATTTTGCCTTCCAATTCCATTTATTTCAACCTCAGTCAGCCTTTTTTAAGTTCTGAAACCGTATTTTCTAACGATTCAGGGTCGCCCACTTGATAACACTGAATATTGGAACTGAATCGTCTCATTAATCCCGAGAGCACTCTTCCTGAACCAATTTCGATAACAACTTCAATGCCATGATCGACAATAGCCTGCATGGTCTCAACCCACCTTACGGGGGCGCACACTTGCTTAACCAGTGCCTGCCTTGCATCGTCACCCCGTGTTTTCGGGGTGGCATCGACATTGGAAATCACTGGAACCTCCAAGTCGCAAAATTTAGTTTTGTCGAGTTCTTCCTTTAGCCGGATTTCGGCAGGTTTCATCAGGGAACTGTGAAATGGAGCACTCACGGGTAATATTACTGACCGCTTGGCTCCCGCTGGCTTGGCTGCCTGACATAATTTTTCAACCGCATTTTTATGACCGGCAACAACTATTTGTTCGGGACTGTTCAGGTTGGCGGGCTGAACGATATTGTTGGAATTTGTGATCTGGTCACACAGTTCCTGGACACGGTCCAGTTGCAACCCAATAATAGCTGCCATCGCTCCGACACCTACCGGGACTGCCTCTTGCATGAAGATGCCACGCTGTCTAACAAGATGCACGGCGTCGGCAAAAGTCAGGCACCCTGAAGACACCAGAGCAGAAAATTCTCCAAGGCTGTGGCCCGCTGCCAACACCGATTCTATACCATGTTCCCTGAGCCTTTTCAAGGCTATTGTACTGTGGATGAGGAGTGCAGGCTGGGTATTTGCCGTCAATTTCAATTCTTCTTCAGGACCATTAAAACAAAGGTTTGCAATATCAAAACCCAAAACCCCCGAGGCTTCTTCAAAGAGTGCACGCGTGCCGGCATCATCGTCGTAAAAAGCCTTTCCCATCCCTATAAACTGGGATCCTTGTCCCGGAAATAAAAATGCAATTTTCACCATCTGATCAACGCAGCTCCCCATGTCAAACCGGCACCCAGGACCGTTAACAGAACCAGGTCTCCGTTCTTGATTTGATTATTCTCTACTGCCTGGTTCAGTGCAATTGGAATGGAGGCTCCACCCGTATTGCCCAGCTTATTCAAATTTACGATTACTTTGGAGGTGTCAACCTTCAGTTTTTCAGCGACCGCGTCGATGATTCGGCGATTCGCCTGATGTGGGACCACAACGGTTACATCTTCTTTTTTGAGACCGTTCAGGTTGAGGGCCTCCAAAGATACTTCCGTCATTTTCTTAACCGCAACTTTGAAAGTGGCCTGCCCTTCCATTTTGAGGGTGTACATTTTGTCATCCACAGCCTGTTTGGAAATCGTCTCACGTCCGATACCACCTGGGACGATCAACATCTCGGCTCGATTGCCGTCGGAGTAAATATGCGTAGAGAGAATTCCCACAGGCTCTTCGGATTGTTCCCGTTTAAGTACCACGGCACCCGCACCGTCTCCAAATAAAATACAGGTTGATCGATCAGTCCAGTCCATTAAACGAGAATTGACTTCAGCACCGATAACCAGAATGGTTTCATAGCGTCCGCTTTTTAGATATTGCTCGGCAATTGAAAGCCCGAAAACGAAGCCGGAGCAGACAGCCGAAACATCAAAAGCCGCAGCTTTACCAGCTCCAATTTCCCTTTGGACAAAACAGGCTGTTGAGGGATAGATTACATCAGGTGTTGAAGTGCAGACGATGATCATATCAACATCCTCTGCTTTAACTCCGGCCGCAGTGAGTGCTCGCCTGGCCGCCTCTGCCCCAAGGGTGGAGCTCGATTCCCCCTTTGACGCTATTCTCCGCTCAATAATCCCGGTACGTTCACGAATCCACTGATCCGAGGTATCCAGCGTTTTTTCCAAATCCAGATTGGTGACAATTCGCTCTGGGAGGCAGGAACCTGTGCCTGCAATGCGCGCTCTGTAAGGAAGTTGTGTGTTCATTCGGGGTGGTTTACTGAAACATTATTCATTCTTGGGGGCGGGTGGTTCTTCTGTTTTGGTTGATTCCGGTGGGGTGATCTCTTCTTCTTCACCCTCTTGTCCGGAAACCATTTCTTTAATTTGCTTCCACAGGGACCCTTTGTCCCCGAGGTGACCCTCAATGTCTTCACATATGTGAAGGTTGATTTCTTTTTCGATCAGCTCCCGGGCGCGGGCGATGGCGTTCTTCATTGCCTTGCCGTTGGAACTTCCGTGAGCAATCATACACACTCCATTAACTCCAAGCAATGGTGCGCCGCCTTTTTCAGAATAGTCGACTTTCTTTTTAAACTCTGTCATCTTGTCTTTCAGCAGCAGGTACCCGAGTTTTCCACCGAGGGAAGCGGTGAACATTTCCTTTAAATTGGTGCCGATCATCTCCGCCAGGCTTTCTGATATTTTAAGAGCTATATTCCCGATAAAACCATCACAAACGATGACATCCGCATTGCCCCGATAGACCTCTTTCCCCTCCAGGTTACCGATGAAATTCAAATCAGTTCTTTTAAGCATCTTGAAGACTTCCTTGGTCGTTTCATTCCCCTTGCTGTCTTCTTCGCCAATACTCAGGAGACCTACTGTCGGGTTGTGTTGCTCAAGGACATACTTGGCATATACATGCCCCATGAGGGCAAATTGGAAAAGCTGGTTCGTTTTGCAATCGACGTTGGCACCGGCATCCAGAAGGATAGAGGAGCCTTTAAGCGTGGGGAGCAGGATGGCAATGGCTGGTCGGTCGACTCCCTTTAGGGGTCTCAGAATGAAAGTAGAGTAAGCGAGAACGGCTCCGGTATTCCCAGCACTGACAAAAGCCTGGGCTTCTCCCTCCTTGACGAGGTCAAGACCGATTTTCATGGACGACTTGCGCTTGCCCCTTACCACTTTGCTGGGGCTGTCGTGCATATCAACGACTTCGTCGGCATGCTTTATCTCGATAGGCAGGTCATCGGCATCGGGGAATTTATTGAGCTCAGCGCGGATTTGGGATTCTACCCCGGTCAGGATTATTCCGGTCTTGTACTCCCGGGCAGCCAGCACCGCTCCTTCAACGGCTGTTTC
>JAJDAX010000197.1 GCA_029261615.1 Nitrospinaceae bacterium | reverse complement strand
CAACCGCATTTTCACTATCAGTTATGGCGAGGAAAAACCATTTTGTTTTGATAGCAATGATGCCTGCTGGAATGAAAACCGGCGCGCTCATTTTATGGTAGCCCGTTAGTCACCTCGCTGACAACGGTATCATCAGTTCTCGTCGTCGTTCGGCCGCAATGAGAGGGGTCGCATTGCGGCCCATTTTTTTGTGCACGGCGCACAGCCAAAAAGAAGCCTTTTGCGGTGGGCTTATTCTAAACTTTCCCAGTTCACAAACCGTGAACCTGTTGGTGCCACTCCAATAGGGTTGCCGAAAAAGCCTGCCTTTAGAATCTTTCTCCTTTTCGTGGTACGCTAAAACCGTCTTATGTCTCCCCGTCGTGGAGGCTGGGCAAACCACTTATGAACCGACTCAACTTTAAGAGCGTTCCTCGCATTGTTTCCTGTCGCCCGTGTGGCGACCCTCACCGGGCAGTGGGGCCAACTGTCCGGCTAGTTAAAATAAATTTTTTTGTACGCGTGTCCAAGTTTCCTGTTAGCCGTGCGCAAGCACCTCATCGTCAACTCCTTTCCGGATGTGAACTATGAAACGCCTTTTAAATTTCCTTTGGATTTGTGTTTTCCTGTCTTTGATTTTTGGGGCGAACCCCGCCTCGGCCCAGTTGTTTGGCAGTGATGAAAAAAACTGGGAAAAGGTATTGATCGAACTGAAAAAAATCAATGCCCGGCTTGTGTCCCTTCACAATAAAGATTTACCTACCTTGCACCACAACCAGGCGGAAATGATGTCTCAGGTGGGAGGGCTGCGTAGCATGATGCCCGGTATTCAGGGGAAAATGGAGGAACTCAGATCCAACCAGTCGGATCAATTGACCCAGGTGCAGGGACGTATCGGACAGATCGAAACGTTTGTGCAGGGAGAATTGACCCGCCAGGCTGACCTGCAAAAAGGTGAGATGAACGGGTTTAAAACGGATGTCGCCGCCAAGTTCGATCAACTGCGGCAAGGGATGGCGCAGGACATGGAGCAGATGGCCGGTGCCAATCAGGGCCAGTTCCAGCAGATGACACAGAATAACGAGGCAGCATTGGCGGCAATGAAACTGCAAATGGACAAACAGGCGGACATGACCGGCAAGGTGATCGGTCAACTGACCAAAATTGTTGAGGCAAACGCCAACCAGTTTCAAACGCTCAATACCCGTCTCGACAGTCTCCATCAAATGGTGACGGCTAATTCTCAGGCATTGAACGCAGGCTTTGTGTCCATCGAATCCAACAACCGCGTGGTCAACGCCAATACCGACACCATCACCCGTGTGCTCAAAAAAGGTTCCACCGATCAGGAAAAAATGCAGTCGGCTGTTGCGGCAATGGGGGCGGAAATGTCGAAGGCTCAGGGCAATATCAAATTAACGCGTGATGCGATGGGTGCACTTAAGGACATTCTCGATCCCAAGCTTGATGCGCTGGCAACAGGCCAGTCGAGGCTTCAAAACGGGTTGGCTGGCGGACAGAAGCATATCGCTGACCAGGTGGGTGCCATGCAATCCGGTCAGGTTCAAATCACCGAGCGTTTCAATAAACTGGTTGAGACGACACAGGCAATGCTGACTCATTCCGGACAAGTTGGAGAACGGTTGAATCAGCTCGGAGGAAAAATGGAAACCGGTCAGGGCGATGTGCAATTGAATAATCAAAAGCTCGGTAAGCTGATCGATATCCTCAAAACCATGGCACAGGAACAGCAGAAATTTGATCACCTGATCAACGGTCAGGGTCAGATTCAAACTGCCATCGCAGGAGACAAGCAGAAGATAGACAACCTGATCCTCGGGCTTGGTCAAGTGCACAAGGCAGTGTCAGGTGACGAACAAAAATTTAATCAGTTAATCAACGGACAGAACGAAGTCCGGAAGGCGGTCATCGCCGCATCCGCGCAGTCCGGGCAGGTGTTGTCGGCCAGTTTGCAGGTGGAAAAAGCTGTGTCCGGTACGTCGGCGCGCATGGAACATATTCTGAAAAGCAATCAGGTGTTTAAGGATGCTCTGATTGATTTGAGGAAAAAAGCCAACGTCAACATTTCCAGGAACGATGCTATCCTTAAAGCGCTTAAACAGTCCGGCGCTGCTGTCACAGGCGGAACCCAGGGCTGATCCCGCAAAAGCGCCGTACCGTAACTGTTCGGTCCGTGCGTTTTGGTTTTTAACAGGGCATGGGGGCTCCGTCCTCTTCCCATTTTTTTCCCGGCGACATGGCACGAACCAAAACCGATCACGTTTGCCAGAGTTGTGGTCACCGGGCTCCCAAGTGGCTCGGCAAATGCCCGGAGTGCAGCGACTGGAATACATTTGCTGAGGAAGTGATGCAATCTGCTTCCTCTTCCAAAAAGTCACGCAGCCGTTCCGCTTCCACCGCACCTCCAAAAGTAATGTCGATCACCGACGTTTCACCGTCGGCGGCAACCCGATTGAGTTCGGGTATCGATGAACTGGACCGCGTGCTGGGCGGCGGACTTGTTCCAGGCTCCCTGATTCTTCTCGGTGGCGACCCGGGGATCGGCAAGTCCACCCTGGTGTTGCAGAGCCTGTTTGAGATGGCCAACGCGGGCCAGCCCGTGCTCTATGTATCCGGGGAGGAATCTCCGGAGCAGATCCAGCTACGCGCGAGCCGACTCAACCGCCTCTCCAAAAATTTCCGCGTCTTCTCTGAAATTTGTCTCGAAGATATTCTGCGCGTTCTCGATGAAGAGAATCCGTCGGTTCTCGTGCTTGATTCCATTCAAACATTTCACACGGCTGATCTTCCTTCCGCGCCAGGTAGTGTGGGGCAGGTGCGCGAGGTTGCGTTCAAAGTATTTCAAGAATGCAAAAGCCGCGGACTGCCAGTCTGGATCATTGGCCACATCACCAAA
>JAJDAX010000196.1 GCA_029261615.1 Nitrospinaceae bacterium | reverse complement strand
CTTTGCCTGGTGGACACTCGGTTCCATGAATTTGGGGTGTCGGAAAACATGGTCTCCTTAAAATCAGGGCAATGCGGTGAGTGAGCTTCCGGGTTGTAGGAAGCGTGTGGCCCAAGGGATCCGTGCAGAATGCATGGCAGGGGGATCCATCCGACGGATATCAGGACCTTGCAAATGGGTTTCCCTCATCCTCCGGCTGGATTTTTAGACCGAGAGAAAGCTCTCTCATCCTACCGGCATATGCTAATTTATCCGATCGGGTAATGTCAAGAAAATCCTTTTAAAATCAATGGATTTGATCTTTTGGATGGGGGATGGTCTCGGGTTTCTTTTGTCAGTAAAAAATGACCAGAGTGAGGATGAGCAGACTGCCGGTAATGAGTGGCCAGAACATGAGTTTAGGAATCAGGTTGTCCTGATACTGGACTAGTTTCAATTGGATGTCCCAGGAGAACAGGATAGCGTTGATTGTGATCATCAAGGTGGCAATGTACATGACGAAATAAAAGTACTCGAGATACAAAATTCCTTCGGCAGCCAGAGTTCCGCGCAGGTCTATATGGGCCAGGATGATGACGAAGACCAGAGCGGCGCAGGAGGCCAGAATGTCCAGAGCGTTGAAGTTGAGCCAACTGCTTTTTTCAGAATGTTTGGAGCCAATCATGAGCAAACCGAACAACATGAAAGAAACAACGATTAATGGGATAAGGTTGGAAATGAAAGGACCGAGAAAATTTCGTCGCGCCACGATATTGAAATACATTTCCGGAAGGATTTCATGGCCACGGTGACTGACTTTTCCAAAGTCTGTTGTGAAGGTGTTGTACTTGTAATCGAAATAACTTTCCTGGAAAGTCCAGCCCGGAAGAAATAAATCTTTCTCCAGACCCGGCAGGGAAGTCGGATTGATCATTGTGTAGGCCTCCAGATCAGGGAGGAGAATGACGTTATGATTAAAGTCTTTTGACCACAGGCGGATCCAGATGTTCGCCTTGTCGAAAGGGTAATGCGAGTAGTCGAATCGTTCCCTCAGTACCACGCGGAAATACCACTGCACCGTTTCAATGTGGCCTTCCTTGCGGCGGAATTGTTCCTCAATTTCCATATCGTCGGCAGAAGAAAGTTCGGGAAACAAAAACCCGCGTTCTACATGGTCGTGCTCGCCCAGCTTGAATTTCTGCCAGATGTAACCGGTGAGGATGGTGTTGTTGGCGTTGGAAAATTCCATGGATTGGACGAATAGGCCAGTCGGGATAAACACCGGTGGGTGGCCTGTGCTGTCCCCCATGGTTTTTTTGAGCGAAGTGAGAAAGTTATCGAGCCCGGCGCGGTCAACAATGGTGACAACCCGTTTTTCTTCATTGATTGGATCGCGAATGGTCAAATGCCAGATGAAGGCAATGCCGCTCATGAATAAAAGTGAGAGGGTCAGCATCAGAATCCAGATGCGACGCTGCCCGCCCAGGTAGGCACGGGTGAAAAGAACCGATAGGAGGGAAAATACTGCCACGCCACTCATGGCAATCCAGATTTCCTGTTGACGGAGTTGCTGGGTGTTGGCCCCGATTTTTTCGCGGACGAAAACGACGACCATTGACCACCCGGTAGATGGAATGGGTTCGAAAAACATCCACGATAGCTGTCCGGTTGCCGGGTTGATGTGTTCGACGGACCCGTTTTTTCCTGTGATGACCTGGGCTCCGACAATTCGTAGTGTGCTGTCTTTTTGTTGGTCGGCCAGATCGAAAAGAGTCAGCCCGGTTTTAACGTATTTTTCAACAGGGTGAGAAAGGAACCTGCCTTTTTTAGAAAGAATAAAACCGTATCCGGTCTTTCCAAGGTCAAGAGATCCCACCAGTGTTTTAATCTGGTTGAGTAACAATTGAAGAAACACCACACCCGCAGGTTCACCTCGACCATTACTTCCCGGTTTATAAAATGGAACTCCGTAACGTGCAACAATGGCTCCTGTTTCTGGGTCGAGTTCGGGTTCGGTCCATATCGGGCTTTGATTGGCAAATGGAATGGAGTACCAATCGTGTTCTTGTAAGGTGTAGTCGTACTGTTTTTCCACCTGGAGAAAATTAAGACTGGCGCCTTCCCTTATAAACATGGGAGCAAACAAACGGATTTCCGGATCGTATTGGTTGGGAGCAAAGGCGATCCCGACACCTCGGATCCCTGTGTTGTTATCGAGAATGCTTCGGAGCCTGGGTAATAGTTCTTGTTTTTCAATTGCCCCAGCGCTCAGTTCATTAGCCAGGGAGTCCGCCAATGGAGTGATAGCGTTCAACAGAGTATCAATTTCTTCTGCAGAATGGCTGGTGATCAGACTGGCATTGGTTTTGGCCACCTGGATCGCCTGATCTTTATTGTTAAGGTATTGGAACCAGAGGGAAGAAAATAATAACAATCCAAGTACAGACAGGCTGGAAAATATCCGGAACAGGAGTTTTGATGGGATTCTGTTTTTTGCGGTTTCAGCGGTTTGCAATGGCCGAGGATCTTTAAGGCGAGTCCCTGAAGATTCATGAAGGTCAGGAGGCTGATTCATCATCGCCCTCTCTAACCATTGCTCAGTATGGGCAGGGTCACGGTGTACACATTGCCTTTTTCTTCGCGCTGGGAGACTTCCAGATGACCGCTGTGGGTTTTGATGATGTTGATTGAATATTGCAGCGGTAGGCTGGCTTCCTTGTCCTGATTGACCGGACTGCCTGATACGGGATCAAATTGTGATTCGAGATAACCGGGAGCCATGCTATTGCCATTATCCAGAATGTATATTTTGACGCAGTCGGTTTCAGCTTCCGTTGCGATCATAATTTCCCCGGTATGATCCGAGATGCTTTCTTCTGAGTGCCTGATCAGATTTTGCAAAGCCTGATGAATCTGGTCAGAGACCGCATCAATTTTTGGAAGATCTTCAGCGTAATGTTTCTCGACCTTAATACGTCGATTGTCGAATACCTTTTGATTAAGAGTGAGGATATCTTCCAGAGCTTCGTTAACATCAAGGGGACCCCCGATGCCGGAATGTGGTCGATAAAATTCTTTAAGCTGTCTGAATCCGTCTCCGATTCTGCGGCATTTCCTTTCGAGCAGGTCGAACAACGCTTTCTGATGATCACTCAATTGAACCATGCTGCGCAAGGATTTCACCAACTGGCGCACACCAAAAACAGGCGAGTTGAAATCATGCGCTACAGTGATGGTCTGGTTGCCCACCTCTGTCAATTGCTCAGCCAGCGGAAATCGTTTTTGCGGACGGGCGAGATCCAGCGGTTGATGGGACGAATCCTGCAGG
>JAJDAX010000195.1 GCA_029261615.1 Nitrospinaceae bacterium | reverse complement strand
GCAATGCGATCGGCCATCGCGAGTCCGCGACGGAAATCGTGCGTGGTCATCAGCACCGTGCGTTTTTCGGTTTTGAGTTTTTTAAGTTGGCTCTCGAGTAAAAGCGATGCGTGTTGATCCAGCCCGGTATAGGGCTCGTCGAGAAATAAAATAGAAGGGTTGTGAATCATGGCGCGGGCGATGGAAACACGTTGGACCATCCCACGCGAAAAGGTGCCGACCTTGTCGTGCCGACGCAGCGACAACTCAACACCTTCGAGAGCTTGCAGCGCCTGCTGTTCCGGCTGATCAAGTCCGTACAGACGCGCATAGAAAATGAGATTTTCCAGGGCTGTTAAATCAGGGTAAAGAAACGACGCGTGGGAAATAACGCCTATCTCGCGCCGCATGCGCGGATCGCTTTCTGCCACATCGTAACCGGCAACGTGGGCTTCACCTGCTGTTGGTCGTGTGAGGGAAGCCAGAATACTGAGTAGCGTGGTCTTGCCGGCACCATTGGGCCCGAAGATGGTCAGAAATTCACCGGGACGCAGTTGGAAATCAATTCCTCTGAGCGCTTCGATCAGACCGAACTGTTTGAGCAGTCCTTTGGTTTCGATGGCAAATTCAGTAGCGGGTGGGGAGGCGGCTTGAGCCATGGTGGGGTCCCATTAAAGGATGCGGGGTGAATCAGGCAATATCGACAGATCGGGAAGCAGGTTTTTTGTTCTTCAGTACTTTTTCAAGTTCATCGATCCGCCCCATCACTTTAAGCACCTCGTTCTCCAGTTTATGCCGGACAATGTCATAGTCCTCCTGGGACACTTTGTCGATTTTAAAATCCATTTCCGCCTCCTTAATTGCCAGGAGAATTTCTTCCTTGCGGACCAACATATGCTTGTAATCTTCCGTCTCTGTATCTAATGGCGCAAACAAGCGACGTGGAGGAAATTTTTTAAAAAGAGGGATTCCGATCAGGATCAGAACAACTGCAATCAGAATGAATTCTAAAATTTTAATACCGGGCATGCAGTCAGTCTTCTAGATTGTCCAGCTCGCGTTTCACACGGCTTGAATATTCTGAGAAAGGTTCATCATTGTTTGTGGATTCAGGAGAGGACGCTTCATCGTCTTCACCAGAGGTCTCAGCACTTTCGCTGGAAGGTTCCACCGAAGGCTTGATCCACTTGCGCAACACTGTGCGCACTCCAACACCTCCGATCACCAGTGCAACAAAAGGAGTGATCCAGGCAGACAGGTTGAAACCGGATTTGGTCGGAGCAGACAAAATCGTTTCGCCGTGTTCGTTGACATAGACCTGTACGATCTGTTTTACCGTGAGACCGGAGTCGAGCTGGGCCTTGAGTTCCTTGCGCATTTTCTTCGAATGATCACAGGTACAGTTGATGAGCACCTTACCGCAATTGTCCTTGCAGTTGCACATCAACTCATTTTCGAGATTGTCCATTTGCGAAGCGGCCATAGCAGGAACGGCAGCCACAGCAAGCACCAGTGCCATCAAACAAATTTGAAGAAAATTTCTCATAAGTTTATTCTTGTTGAGCCGGAGCGAAAATGCCTTCCATTCGCTTCATTCGTTCGAGGCGACGGCGTGCTTCAGAACGATCCGGCCATGCCGCGATCACCGTGCCAAAAGCAATGACCCAGCCACCCAGCCAGATCCAGGCCACCATCGGCATCACATGTGCTTTAATTGTCGCTTCACCATCCTTGATGGACGCCATGGTGGGCGTAATGGGATCGAATTGTTCGCCGCGGTAATCCGCCAGAATCAGATACAGGTCTTCCACTAAAGTCGAACGCAGGTCCACTTCTGATACCGGTTGATTCTGTCCCTTGTAAAATTCCTTTTCCGGTTTACCGGTCCAGATCCGTTTCCCGTCCTTGACCACTCCCAAATGAGCGATCAGCCGCTCTTTGGTTTCGTTGGCCTTGATCCAGATCACCTTCTCCAGCGTCAGGTCGTAACCGCCAAGCTCGATCGTTTCGCCTATCTTGAGATGTTTTTCAATATCGACACTGTAAGCCTGAGAGCCCGCAATTCCCGCAAATATAAACACCACACCAATATGGACGATGTACCCGCCATAGCGGCGTTTGTTTTTCCACACGAGGTTAGAGAAAGAAATCGGTATCGATTCGTGATGCATGGATTTTCTCGCCGATGCCCCCTTCCAGAATTCCAGGGAAATGCTCGTCAGAACGAATGCGCACAACATGAACGCAATGTATGTCATGATCTCGGCTTTGTCTGTCAGCGGAACAAAGGGAAACAACCCGGCACCGCAAACCAACCCCGCGGCCACGGGAATCGTAAAATTCTTTTTAAGGTTTGACCAGGTGGCGCGTCGCCAGGCGATGACCGGACCAATACCGATCAGTGCCAGCAACACCAGCCCAATCGGAACGTTGACCTGATTGTAAAAGGGAGGCCCAACCGTGATCTTCACACCCCGAACTGCTTCAGAGATGATGGGGAAAATGGTTCCCCAGAAAGTGGCGAAGGCTATGCCAAGCAGTAGCAGGTTGTTGAAGAGAAAACTGCTCTCACGAGACAGAAAAGAGTCCAATTCGTTTTTACTTTTTAGAAGCGGCAGTCGCCGGATGATCAACGTGATACAAAAAAGAGTAATGACTCCTAAAAACGCCAGGAAGTAGTAACCAAGAGTGGCTTCATCAAACGTGTGCACCGACTGGATCAACCCGCTTCTCGTGATAAACGTGCCGAAGATGGTCATGACATAGGTGAGCAGGATCAGCACCATGTTCCACACCTTCATCATGTCTTTCTTTTCCTGGATCATTACCGAATGAAGATAAGCCGTGGCGATCATCAACGGCATGAAGGCTGCGTTCTCGACTGGATCCCAGGCCCAGTAACCGCCCCATCCCAGTTCGACGTAAGCCCACTGAGCACCAAACAGATTGCCCATGCACAGAAAGAACCAGGAGATCAGCGTCCACTTGCGCGTCATTCGGATCCAACCGTCATCGAGGTTGCGGGTCAGCAGTGCGGCAACAGCAAATGCAAACGGAACCGTGAAGCCGACATACCCGAGGTACAGCGTCGGTGGATGGATCACCATCCAGTAGTTTTGCAGAAGTGGATTCAGGCCGCGCCCATCTTCCGGCGGTACAGGCAGGATTTCAAACGGTTGGGTTGAGAAGTTGAGCAGGCACAGAAAAAAGACCGTGATGACCAGCATCACCACCATCGCGATTGGGACAACACGCAGATCGCGTTTCCGGTTCTGAACGTGGACCACCATCATATAGGTCGTCAGTAGAAGGGTCCAGAAAAGTAGAGACCCCTTTTGGCCACCCCAGAAACTCGACATCTTGTAAAAGAGGTCGAGGTCGCGATTGGAATACGCCCAAACATATTGGAGGCTGAAATCATCTGTGAAAAACGCTTTCCACAAAGCAATTGAGGAAACCATTACACAGCCCCACACGATAAGTGGAGTTCGGTCGGCACTGAAATACAGGTCCACTCGATTCTGCCGGATCGCCATGACATAACCCGCTATGCCATACAGGGCAGTGACCAGCGCCATCAACAGTGCAAATTCGCCTATTTCATTCATTATAATTCCGTATCAACAGGAAACTCGACGGCCGGATTTTGAAAGCAGTCGAGTTAGAGTTTGGTGATTAAGGGTGTCTCAAAGAACCGGTACTGAC
>JAJDAX010000194.1 GCA_029261615.1 Nitrospinaceae bacterium | reverse complement strand
CAGAGTTTCCTTGGTGCCTTTTAACGACGTACCCACCTGAATGAGGTTCACAAGGGTCTCATCACGCAGGACGGGCATGGTGATGACGCGAATGGGATGGTTGCCTTCAACCTGAAAGGTTTCGAAAGTCTCGTCCCCCTTCAAGGCGCGGGTGTAGGCTTCCTGACTCAAAGGGAATTTGGAGGCATCGATTCCTTTTGAACGCGACCCGACATTGCCTGATCCATCGTAGACCCGGTAAAACTTATTGAGGTTGCCATAGCCCAGAAACTGTTCGAAGAAATATTCGAGACCCGGTAGAGGTGTGCGTGAATACTGCATGCCCGCCGTTTTCCGAACCACACTGGCGGAAACTTTTAAGGAGTTGTCGATACTTTCGTGCAGGCGTTTGGACAGGAAGAAATACAGGACGGCTGAGAACAGGATCAGGATGACTGCCAACAGGCAAACATGCCAAGCCGTCAGCCGGGAGCGGATGGTATTGAACACCATGACGGAACCCCTCAGGATTCTTTCATCACATACCCCACACCTCTCAAGGTATGGAGTAGTTTTTGTTCGTGACTCTTATCGATTTTCTTGCGCAGGTGATTGATGTAAACATCGATCACATTGGTGAACGTGTCGAAATTATAATCCCATACATGCTCGGCGATCATGGTGCGGGTGAGCACCTTGCCGACATTGCGCATAAAATATTCAAGCAGGCTGTATTCTTTTCCCGTCAACTCGATTTCTTCACCATTGCGGTTGACCTTATGGCTGATCAGATCCAGCGTGAGGTCGCTGACTTGTAATACGGTCTGAGTTTCTGCCTGGCCGCGACGCAACAGAGACCGCACCCGCGCCAACAGTTCCGAGAAAGCGAACGGTTTGGTGAGGTAATCATCGGCTCCCTTGTTGAGTCCGGTCACCTTGTCTTCAACAGAATCCTTGGCTGTCAGTAAGAGGATGGGGGTGTTGACCCGTTTGTCACGCAGTTCGGTGAGGACTTCCAGGCCGCCCATTTTCGGCAACATCAAATCGAGTACGATCAGGTCGTACTGGTTGGTGTCAGCCAGCAACAACCCTTCTTCGCCGTCGTAGGCCACGTCCACCGCATAGGTTTCCTCTTCCATGCCTTTTTTAATGAACCCGGCGACTTTTTTCTCATCCTCAACGATCAATATGCGCATCGGTCAATCCCACTTTTTCTGAACTTTATGTAAATCGATCTCACCGGTGATCATCTCAATATGTTTCTGGCAATCCTTGATCATGGCCGCATACATGGCACGGCAACTCTGGTCGTTGGTTTCCTCCATCGCCTCCTTGCAAATGGAGAGCGACTCCTGAGAGGACTCAAGGGCTTTCAATAAATTCTGGTTGAAATTTTTACTCATCGAATCAAATCCGGGGCAAATGTTTTGAGTAATTAAAATTCAGGGCGTTTTTGTTCCCTTGTCTTTGTCCTCGTCCTCAAACCGTTCCGGGAACATTTTCCGGACGAGGATTACTCCCAATACAATACCAAAAAAGGGTAACACGTTATATAGCATCAGCAAATACTCTCCAAAAATGCCGAATTTTTGTGGCAGGCTGGAAAGGATCGGCTGCCCTGATCTCTCGACCATCAGGAAAATCAGGCAGACCACAAACCCGCACACGCCACCTATGAACCCGCCGAACATATAATAAAGCCAGCTAAATTTCATAATTGACCTGTTTCCATCAAATCCAACTCCTGCATTTAATAAACCTCCAAAGTTCAATAAGGGCCCAAATCCTGATAGTATTATATAAATTAATTAATAAGGATACCACCACGGAGCCTGAATGAAACTCGCGGGGAAAACAGCCATTATCACTGGGGGAGCTACCGGCATCGGACTTGCCTGTGCAGAAACCTTTTTAAGAGAAGGCGGTCAGGTCGCTCTTTTTGGAAGACGACAGGATCGATTGGAAGAAGCCAAACAGGCCCTTGGCGGCGATGTTTTGACCGTTTGCGGTGATATAACCCAGGAGGCCGACGTTGATCGGCTGGTCAGCGAAACCCGGTCGAAATTCGGGTCGGTCGAAATTCTGGTGAACAACGCCGGGACATTGGCAATGGCTCCCACACATGAAATGGAAATCGCCGAATGGGACCGGGTGCTCGACATCAACCTGAGAGGGGTGTTCCTGCTTACACGGCGCGTTATTCCCGCCATGTTGGAAGGGAACGGAGGCAGCCTGATCCACATCAGCTCCATTCTGGGGATTATTGCCGCCCCCCAGTTGGCAGCCTACAATACCTCCAAAGCCGCCCTGTCCCAGTTCAGCCGCTCGCTGGCGGTCGAATATGGCCCGCAGGGCATTAGGTCCAATACCATCTGCCCCGGATTGATCCAAACGGAAATGACAAATGACATGATGGAAAATAAGGAATGGATCGCCGAGCTTGCCAAACGCTATCCGATCGGGCGGTTCGGCAAGCCTGAAGATGTCGCTGAAGCCTGTTTGTTTTTTGCCAGTGACCAGTCATCATTCATCACCGGGACGGTCCTGCCGGTGGATGGAGGTTGTACCGCCAACTAATAGAGATCTTTGCATTACCCAAAATCAAAAGCAAAGGCGAGATTCTTCGCTTCGCTCAGAATGACATGCCTTTGATTTAATGTGTCACGCTGAGCCTGTCGAAGTGCGATACCCTCTTTTCTGGCATGTGAAAAACATTTGAGCAAAGGTCTCCAATTAATGCAGGTTGACGGTCAGGTTACGGGTCGTTAAAATCCTGTCTGGCCCCTTCTAACAAAACGATACCGGGAATTACCCTATATGGAATTTGAAACAGTTATTGGGTTGGAAGTCCACGCCCAGTTAAAAACCGAAAGCAAAATTTTCTGTTCCTGCTCCACCCGCTTCGG
>JAJDAX010000193.1 GCA_029261615.1 Nitrospinaceae bacterium | reverse complement strand
GCGCCCCAGACACACGGTCCAGTTGAAACGCCCGAGCACTCGCGATAGATCCTTTGGATCATAGACGATCAACTCGTCCCCTTCAGACTGCGCGGGCAACAGGGCGAACCGGGCCTGCGGGCAAATCCACTGATTCTCATCAGCCTTCTGCACCCATTCATCGTGCAGTTTCTTAAGGTCCTCCAGCTCAACCCCCTTGGTTTTCCAGGAAGATTGCTTGCCGAATTTCCAGTTGAGCGAAAATAAACTTTTGGTGTCCATATCAGGCTTTAATTTTTCAAGCCGAAATTCGACCTTATGAAAACCAACTCCATCGGTCGGCGCCTGATACTTTTTCAAATCCACCTTGCGGCGTGGCAGGGATTCGAATAGTTTCTTTTTATCTTCGGCCAATCCCTTGGCTCGCTGGTAGTGACGGGTCAGGTCCTCCCGGTTTTTCTCCAGCACGGTACCGCGCTGCCCGGTGTCCATCAGGGAATTCATTATGTTGACGCCATCCATCCCACTTTCACAATAAAACACATTGCCGCGCAAGCGGTCGAGATTGGACTGCCCAAACATCGAGACGTAACCGGCATGGCGGTCGTTGACCGGCGCCCCGCCGATCAAAACTGGAATATCAAAGGCCTGTTCCTCCAGCATGCGGGAAACGGTGATCATATGATTCGAGGTCTGCACCAGCAAGGCGCTCATGCCGATAGCATCAGCCTTTTCCTGTCTGGCCGTTTCGATAAACTTTTCCAGCGGAACCTGCACTCCGAGGTCGATGGTGCGGTAACCGTAGTTGTCGAGCAATGTTTTGGCGAGATCCTTGCCAATGCTGTGAACATCCTGAAAAACGGTCCCGATAACAACGGTGCCCTTGTATTCGATAACAGCTCCAGGTTCCGCCCCACTCTGATGCCGCATCCAGGCTTCCAGAAACCCCATGACATGGCGCATGACATCGGCACTCTTCAGCAAATGCGGCAGACTGACTTCACCCCGACCAAACCGGTCGCCCAACTCACGCATCGTTTTCATGAGATGGCCGCCAACAAATTCCAACGGTTCATGACGGTCCAACACTTGAGCCGCTTGCGTCACAATCTGGTCCTTGTAGTCGTAGGTCCAGCCTTCCCTTTCAACAACGCCTTGCTGCTTCTGCTTGAACCCGTCCATGATCTTCCGACAGATACTTTCTTCCAGATCAAGGTCGTCGTAGTTTTGTTTCTTCTGGATCTTCCCCGTTTTCTTACGCATCGCGATCTCTTCGAGTTCTTCGAATGCCGCCATGTCGCGCTCGAGAATCACCCTTCTGCCCAAATCAGCATCATGCAGGGTGAGACTTTCCACCGGCACGTAATGGTTCGGGTTAAGAATGGCGCAGTCCAGCCCGCGCTGGCGCCCCTCGTGTAAAAACACGGAGGTTAACACCATCCTCATATAAGGTTTTTGAGCCAGACCGTTGGTCAGGTTGCCAACACCAATTGAGGTTTTAAGGTCAGGATGAATTGCCTTGATCATGGGAATGCTTTCAAGCGATTCCAAAGAGAAATTCACTCCCTCTTCCGATTCACTACCGATCGGATAAGCGTTCACATCAATGATCAACTCGTCGGGCCCTACTCCATAATCCTTTTGCGAACGCTCGACAATTTCTTTTGCCAGATCGAATTTCTCCTGGCGTGTGATAGCGGGACCTTTAGGTCCGTTAACCAAAGCGATGTACAGAGGGTGGTGCTCAGCAGTTTTAGACAACACCGCATCGAGCTTACTCACACCTTCTTCATAATCTTCAAGACTGATCGAGTTCAGGATCGGTCGTCCCGGATAGGATTCCAGGCCCTGGACCAGCGCTTCCACCGAAAAGGAATCGAGACACATGGCACCTTTAAAATCGGAGGTAAGGTGATAGATCACCTGCGGCAAAACTTTTTCCGTTTCGACAATATTACTGTCCATGCACACATCGATGACCTCGATACCGAGATCGTCCACCTGCTGGTGAGTCACCGCCTCCAGGTCCTCGAAAATCATGTCTCCATCGCGCTCCACGGCCTCGCGTACCTTTTTACTGCCACGCACGTTGAGTCTTTCACCAATGCGGATGAGATTTTTGGAACTGTCGAGGCGAATGGCATTTTGTGGACCGGAAATCCAGACGCCGGGCTCGGTCTCACGTTCAACCGGGGTAAGGCCACTCACGATTTGCGCAAGAGAATGAATATGCGCCGGGTTGGTGCCACAACAACCACCGAGAACCGAAGCCCCATACTGGCTGGCGAAAGGCAGCATGATTTCCGCCATCGCTTCGGGTTCGAGCTTGTAGCAGGTTTTTCCGTCCTCAGAAATAGGTTGACCCGCATTGGGCACCACTGCAAAGGGAACAGGACTGTAACGGCTGAGGGCCTCGACTGTCTTGACCATTTCCTCCGGGCCAACATTACAGTTTATTCCGAAGACGGTCGGTTTCATCGGAGCAATCGTGGTTAAGGCAGCGAGAATGTCGGTGTTGAAAATTTGCATCTTGGAAAAAACATCGACTGTAACCTGCACCTGCATGGGGATGGACCGCCCTGCCTCCTTGAACGCCCGCCGGGCACCCACCAGAGTCGCCTTGGTTTCCAGAATATCCTGTTGGGTTTC
>JAJDAX010000192.1 GCA_029261615.1 Nitrospinaceae bacterium | reverse complement strand
GAATGCCCTGTCCACGAATTTAATTCCAGATAGGAACGGCCCTGAGGGATTTGAATCCGCAAAAATACCTGGGAGGTGCGGAATCAATAGGGTGTTCGGCCCCAACACACCGGCGGAGGATGCCAACCGGTGGCTGTATCCAGAGTCTAAAACGTGGTTTTTTAAACCCGTCTGAATGGAAGAGGGAAACCCCACGAAGGGTTTCCCGATACCATTTACGCCAGAAGCTGCAAAATTGACTGAGGAGCCAGATTGGCTTGGGCGACTGCCGCCGTAGCCGATTGCACCAGAATCTGGTTCCTGGTAAGCAGCGCCACTTCTTCGGCGATGTCTGCGTCCCGGATAGCGGATTCCGCAGCTTGCAGGTTTTCGACCGTAATTGAGAGACTTGAAATAGATCGAACCAGCCGGTTTTGCACTGCACCCACTTTACCGCGCCCCGCTGTTACCGTATCGATGGCTGAGTTGATTGAATCCAACGCAGTCAGGGCTGCTGCAGCGGTGCTCACGGCCAGGATATCAAGGCCAAGAGAGGTGGCTGAGATAGAGGTCAGGTCGATTTGTTGGTTCAGGTTGATCCGGCTTGAAGTGCTCGAGTCGATCCCGACCTGGATCAGAATCTGGCTGCCTGCGGCTACGCCCGAGGCGAGTGATCCGTCAACCAACTTCTGTCCGTTAAATTCGGTAGTGTTGGAAATACGATCAATCTCGTTGCGGAGGGCGTTGAATTCAAGCTGAATGGTGGCGCGTTCCGTGGAACCTACGGTACCGGTTGCGGCTTGTGAGGAGAGCTCTCGTAGTCGGATGAGGATACTGGACTGCTCGTTCAGAGCACCTTCGGCTACGTTTATGAGGGAGATACCGTCGTTAGAGTTTCTGACGGCCTGGCGCAGGGCACGGATGTCGGATCTCAGGGATTCAGAGATCGCAAGACCGGCGGCGTCATCGGCACCGCGATTGATGCGGATACCAGAGGCAATTCTTTCAACCGACTGGGCCAGTCGGTCGTTGTTGATGCCCAAGATACGCTGGGCGTTTACTGACGGGATGTTATTAAAAATACGTACAGGCATTTCCTGATCCTCCACCAAGAGTTGGAAACATAATTAAACGGAAAATTCCGATTCAAATGCGTTTTTTAGGGTACTGCTTAGTTTCTGATTCCTCCTGTCACCAGGATTTATAACGGGTTACGGGCTTCGGTGATCGGGCAATCTCCAAAGGTCGTAACTTACCTCAGGTACGTTATCGGCAGAATCTTTGAGAACTTTAGGGGGAGGATTTCGATTTTTTTATTTTTTGTTGCGCCAGTCTTTTTGCTCGACATGGGCATTCATGCCGTAAACTTCGGGGCGATTGACCAGGTATAAAATGACTTGTTCAAGCTCCACGGGCAGATATGAAATGTAAAACTTTTCATATAGATGGCGAATCAGCTCCAAATCGTCGCTTGTATCGACGGTGAGGCGCAGGGGCATGTTGCGGAGATAATATGGGGCGGGAATTTTTTTTACATTAAAAGCGGCTTCATGATCGGAAAAATAGGAAGTCACATGTTCAATATATTTCGGCTCGCTGGTGGAAACGGCAATTTTCCTGAGTGACTCAAGATTAACCATTTCTGTACCGGTGCCGAGCGGTATCGGGTCTTTCACGATAGTGTAGTCGGCGTTCGACTGGGTGTGTTGCTGGAAAAGTTCGATCATCAGCGGGATGTCGATCAACGGGTTGTCGCCACAAATCCGGAGGATTTTTGAAGCGCCAACCAAATCTGCCGCTCCAATGAAACGCTTTAGAACGTCGTCTTCAGGGCCTTTATGACAGGTGATATTGAGCCGAGTTGCCAATTCGACCAGCGGTGCCTCTGTTTCAAGGTCCGGAACGGCAAGCACAACATGATCAAAAACCCCCGCAGCCTTTACCCGATTGATGATATGCTCGGTCATGGGCGCGCCGGAAATTTCGGCCAGGGCCTTCCCCGGATAGCGGGTGGACCCTGTTCTGGCTTGAATGATGGCAGCAGATTGGCTCATTTTCGGTAGATCCTCTGACTAAAAAAAACATTGTATCGATTGAACGGGATAATGCAATGACGGTAAAAAAACGGTGGATAAACCCTCCACTATTAAAAAAAGGCGACCGTATCGGGGTGGTCGCACCCTCCGGTCCTGTAGAAGCCGGAACCCTCGAAAAAGGACTCGGCGTTCTCCGTCAAATGGGTTTCGAACCGGTGCCGGGGCAGTTTGTCCGCAAACGTTCGGGCTTTCTCGCCGGAAGTGACAAGGAACGCGCCCTTGATTTGATGGCCATGTTTTGCGACCCTGATATTCGCGGCATCGTGTGTGCCCGTGGTGGATATGGTGTCAACCGTATCCTACCAGCCCTTAAAGCGGACGTAATCCGGAAAAATGCGAAAGTTGTGGTGGGTTGCAGCGATGTGACCCTGTTGCTGATCTACCTCAATCAGATGTGCCGCACCGTGGCGTATCACGGTCCCATGGCAGCGGCAAGTTTCGGCTGCCGCCCGATGACCTTTTCGAAAAAACAGTTTTCGCGAATACTTACCGAAGACCAGAAACCCGCTGCTCTGACTTCTTCGAAGAGCCGGACACTTTTTGCCGGGTCGGCGGAGGG
>JAJDAX010000191.1 GCA_029261615.1 Nitrospinaceae bacterium | reverse complement strand
GCCTTTCAAAAGCTGACCGCCGGTAAAACCAAAATCTCGGTCGATGTTGACCCGTTAAATTTGCTTTAGTACCTATTTTAATTTTGATGAAAAGTATGGACCTGATACCTCCCAGGATTCTCTGGAGAAGGAAACCTTTTTAAAAAAAATTTCACTCGTTCACAAAATCAAACTAGACAGACTGGTCTGTTTTTGATATATTTTAACTATGAAAACGATTAAACCCGAAAGCAAAGCCCGTGAAAAAATACTAGAAACAGCGTCCGACCTTTTCTACGCGCAGGGTTACCACGTCACCGGCATTAACGAAATTATTGAAAAGTCGGGTGTGGCAAAAGCGACCTTCTACTCTCATTTCCCGTCCAAAGAGGACCTTTGTCTTTCTTATATCCATACGATGAACTTGCGGGATATTGAGTTAATCAGGAATGAACTCAAGCGGAGAAAGAGTCCTTACACAAGGTTTATGGCAAGTATTGAAGTTCTAAAGCCATTAATGCTATCCACACAATTTAAAGGATGCCGGTTTTTAAATATAGTGCCTGAAATCAAAGATCCGAAGAACCCCATCCGAAAAGAGGGCGTGCTGCATTTCGAAACCTTCAGACCCATTTTAAGAGACCTGTCTCAGGAATTGATTGATTCTGATTCAAAAAAATACAATCACCTGAATGCCAAAAAACTTGCGGATGATTATTTGACTATTCAAATGGGAGCCATCGCATTATGCGAGATTTACCATGACATTTGGCCCGTGGACCAGGCCATTGATTTTGTAAAACGATTAATCAAAAAGTAACTTTTTTTTACCCGAAAACAGACAGACCGGTCTGTTTGATTTCGTCTAATAATAAAGGAGGCATCATGTTGGACACACAAGAATTTAATGAAACAAAATCCAGCCAATTTTCAGAGAGTCTGATTGAAACGTTAAATCACGGAGCATTGTCTCTCATGCTTTCTCTGGGCCACAGGACAGGGCTATTTGACGCTCTGGAGGGTTTGGGTCCTGCGACCAGCCAGGAAATTGCCGACAAGGCGGGCTTAAATGAACGGTATGTTCGTGAATGGTTGGGCTCCATGGTGACCGGTGGCGTTATGGATTACGACTCTAAACAAAATTCCTACTTTCTGCCACCTGAACATGCGACGTGGCTATCCCGCAAGTCCCAGGAAGACAACATTGCGGTTTTTGCGCAGTACATTCCGCAGTTAGGGAGCGTGGAAGATGAAATTTTAGACTGCTTTAAAAATGGCGGCGGTGTCCCCTACTCTTCTTTCCATCGGTTTCATGAAATTATGGAAGAAGACAGCGGACAATCGATTGTCCCTGCAATCGTGAATCAGGTAATTCCTCTGATGGAAGGAATGAAAGAGGCCCTGCTTGAGGGCGTAAATGTTTTGGATGTGGGTTGTGGTCGGGGAAAAGCCCTGCAAGTGCTGGCCAAAGCTTTTCCTAAAAGCCGTTTCACCGGATATGATTTATCCAATGAAGCCATTGCGCATGCTACTAAGGATGCGAAACAAAAAGGTATAGAGAATTTAAATTATGAGGTTCGAGATGCGTCTAACTTTAAAGATAAGGAGCAGTTTTTTTTGATTCTAGCTTTGGATGCTATCCACGATCAGGCTAATCCGCGTCAGGTACTGGAAAATATTTATCATGCATTAAGCCCTCAGGGAAGTTTTATGATGCAGGATATTTCCGGGTCCACACATGTTCATAAAAACATAAGCCATCCCGTAGGGACTCTGCTCTACACCATTTCCTGTATGCATTGCATGACGGTATCCCTGGAGCAAGGGGGGGACGGCCTGGGGGCGATGTGGGGCATCGAGAAAGCGCAGGATATGCTTCGAGAAACAGGTTTCAAAAAAGTAAAAATCAACCAGTTGGCTCACGACTTTCAGAATTGCTATTTTGTAGCCCAGAAATAAAAGTTAGCGTTAAGAGGAAAACTGAAAATGATAACCTTGGAGGACAAAGTTGACATCCAGGCCACTCAGAAATTGATCTGGCAGGTAACGATTGATATTGAGTCATGGCCTCTATGGTCACCGGCCATGGAAAAGATCGTTCGCAAAGACTCGGGAAATTTTAAAACCGGAAGCTCCGCCCTTATCAAACAAAAGTTATTGCCTGAAACACGTTGGGTTGTTAGCGAATTGATTCCTGATAAAAGGTTTTCCTGGAAAGCAAGGGTGCTGGGAGTCGAAATGGTCGCCACGCATATCCTGATTCCGGGCGATTCGGGTGTAACCAGTATTCTCAGAATGGAAATGCTCGGAGGAATGATCTGGTTATTTGGGCCGGTCATGAAAAAGCTGGTAGCCAGAGCCTTAAAAGGAGAAAATTGGGGCCTCAAAATTTATTGTGAATCGCAGTAGGTACGGGCAGAAAAAGCCTTCCAAAGCTGACAGCAGGTAAAATAAAAATCGCGCCGATTTTGACCCGCTTAATATGCTGTTGAGCTGGTCTGCCTATTAATAGAAATGGTGGCGGTCTCAACCGGATGATCCTCACAAAACACCTGATCACTAATTAGGTGGGGAGAAAGGTGAAAATGAAATCAACATGTACCTATTTTAATCCCCTTGATTCTTCTTACTCTGATAAATGGGAAGAAGTCGAAGGTTCCGATGGCAATATCTTGCAATTGACCCTAGCCGAGGACAAAGAAACGGGTGACTACACTCGATTAACCAAGTTCAAAAATGGCTTTTCAACTGAAATATTTGGTGCAAAAAATCACGTTTACCCTGAAGAAATCTTTATTGTTTCAGGCCGTTTGTATGACAAAGCTTTTGATCAATGGCTTGAGGCGGGTACTTATGCAAGCCGTCCTCCAGGTGAAGTCCATGGGCCTTTTAAAGCTGAAGGTGATGTCCTCATAATGGAAATGTCGTACCCTTCCCAATCAATAAAACCCAGCTAACAATTTTAAGATGCGTATTTTCGTTACGCTACCCCTCTTA
>JAJDAX010000190.1 GCA_029261615.1 Nitrospinaceae bacterium | reverse complement strand
TTGCCGGTTTTGCACTGCTGGTTTCATATATCGTCCGCCGCGAGAACCCGACATCGAAGCAACATACAATTCATTGGCCAGAGTTTTAACTGAGCAAGGTAAAGAAGCGTCCACCATTGGTCTGGTAGGGCCCTCGGTCACCGATCATCCGGATCTGGTCCGATTGGTGAAGCGACTGGTGGATGAAGGCAAGACGCTATCCTTTTCTTCGCTCAGGATGGAAACGCTCACCGATGAACTGGTGGATCTCATTTTACAAAGCGGACAAAAAACTCTGACCGTTGCGGTCGATGCTCCTTCCGAGCGCATGCGTAATGCTATCAATAAAGCGGCCAGCGATGATTATATTGTAGAGAAATGTCGATTTCTTACAGAAAAAGGGGTGCTACATCTCAAAATTTATTCCATCATCGGTCTGCCCTGGGAAGAAGACGAAGACATCAACCGGTTCATCGAACTGGTGAAACGTGTGCAACAGGTTTATGTTGATGCGAGCCGCCCGCACGGGCGTATTGGTCAATTGACCATCGCGGTCAGCCCGCTGGTGCCGAAACCCGGAACCCCATTTCAATATCATCCAATGGAATCCGCGGGACTTCTCAAAAAGAAGTTTCTGAAGCTGAGGCAAACACTGGGTCGTTTACCTAATGTCCATCTCAGTTTTGGCTCGCCACGCGAGGGCTATTTGCAAACCTACCTGACCCGTGCCGACCGCAGGGCGCTATCATTTTTCGAAATATATCTTGAAAACGGTCTGGATGCTCAACGCGCATTGAAAGATGCGAGTCCTTCAGCCGATGATGTTGTTTACAGACAATACGGTTCTGATGATTTTCTTCCCTGGGATGTGATCGATCACGGATACCGTGATAATTTTTTATGGTGGGATTATCAGCGCGGTTTGAAGGAAAAGCACACCCCCGTTTGTGATACCGCGACCTGCAAGATTTGTGGAATATGTTAATCTTTACGAAGTTATAAATTTAACTATTGAACCTTGCTTTTCCCTTCAGCGGTTTGTTTTTATTTTGAATAAAAATTAGCGGGTTGCATGTACAAACTACCCAAACAAAATCGGTTTATTGATCTAAGTGATTACGCTCGACCATTGGCGACCCGGCTTGTGCAGTTTCTTCTGCCCTATTCTTTTATCACAGCGATAACCGTGACCTGGTGTTTTACGGTGGTTGGATTTCTATCGGCGGCATTAATATGGGAGGGGAAATGGTTGTTTCTTGCAGCGCTGTTATTACCCTTTAAAAGTTTGTTGGATGCTGCGGATGGATCGCTGGCGCGTGCACGCAATACGCCTTCGCAGGTGGGAAGGTTCCTCGATTCCTTTTGTGATTTTTTTGTCAATCTCGCTTTGTTTCTTTCGATCGCCCATCATACAGGACAATCTCCCTGGTATGCCTTGCTGGCTCTTGTTGCGGCAACATTTCAGGGCTCGATTTATAATTATTATTATGTGGTCAAACGCCACGATTCAGGTGGTGATATCACCAGTGTTGTGGATCAGCGGAATGCACCGAAGCCCTTCCCCGGCGATAACCCAAGAGTGTTGAAGTTTTTGCATACGTCTTATCTTGTGTTGTATTGGTGGCAGGACAGGTTAGCTTACCGGTTGGACCCGGATGCGGTTCACCACGGAGAAAAACTAACTGCAGGGTTTCTCACTGCGATCAGTGTGTTAGGCCTTGGATTTCAGTTATTGATGGTTTGTTTATTGATGTGGAGTCAGAACATGGAGCAGGTATTTTTCTATTTTACTATTGTTGCCACGGGGTATTCGCTGGCTCTGGTGGGCTATCGCAGGTTTTTCCTGAGTTAGGCTTGTTGTGCTTTAGGTTTTGGTAAGAGAATCGTAAAAGTCGACCCCTGTCCAATTTTGCTTTTTAAGGATATGGTTCCACCCATCAGCTTGATTAAATGACCTGTAATGGTCAGCCCAATCCCTGTTCCATCAATGTGTGTGTCCGAATCAATCAGGCGAACGAAAGGTTCAAATATTTTTAACTGCTGATCTTCCGGGATTCCGTTTCCCGTGTCCGACACTTCTATGGCAATGAAATCATTCCTGGAATAAGATGCTTTCAAATATATATGTCCTGAATCATTATTGTATTTGATCGCATTGGAAAGTAAGTTTATCAATACCTGTTTCAGCTTCAGTAAATCGGCCCAAACCGTAATTGCGGGATCTGTCAGCTCCAACTCAAGGGAAATGGCTCTGGATGAAGCTATCGGATTTAACATGGTGGAAATTTCAAATAAAACAGGTTCGAGTTGGATTGCTTCCAGTTTTATTTTAATATTTCCCGATTCAATCTCAGAAAGATTGAGCACTTTGTTGATTAACTCAAGTAAATGTTCCCCTGCCTGAATAATATAACCCGTTTGTTGTTCTATAGTTTTATCAGAAGAGATTTTTTCGTTCATTTTAAGTAATTGAGCAAATCCCAGAATAGCGTTAAGAGGAGTTCGAAATTCATGGCTCATATTCGAAAGAAATTCAGATTTAGCCTGATTGGCCCGTTCGGCGTGTTCTCTAGCTAAATGCAATGAGTGAGTTCGTATTTTTACTTTTTGTTCGAGGTCTTCATGATATGCCGTTAGCTCGTCCTGGGATTTTTTTCGCTCAATTGCCAAAGCAGCCCATTGCCCTGCCGTTTGGAGAAGGTCCATTTCTGCATTACCCGGTTTGCGAGGTTCTGGACAATAAATTGCAAAGGTTCCTAAAATGTTTCCGTCTGCATTTAGTATTGGGGTCGACCAGCAGGAGTGAAATTGGTACTCCAGTGCCATTTCCTGGAATTTTCCTCCCCAAAGAGAACTTTCTGCTAAATTATCGACGATGACGGTTTCTTTTCTGAAAGCCGCAGTTCCGCAGGACCCATTCCTGGGCGAGATTTTTAATCCCTCGACCATTGCCATAAAGTCTGTTGGCATATTGGGCGCGGCCCCGTGGGTGAGATGCTTGCCTGCAGGATCCACCAATAAAATCGAACAACAAACTCCGTTAATTTGTTGCTCAATTAACCCTGCCAATGTTTCAAGAATAGCCTTAACAGGCAATTTCTGATTTACCATTTCAAGAACAAGGTTTTGACCTTGTAATCGGATTTGCTCCTGCTTTTCAGTGGAAAATTTATTTGGGGTTTCAGCGTTTCCGAGGAGTTTCCGGCCCATCACCCATCGGGCACCGAGCCAGCCGATACAAATACCGAACCCCAGAATGGCAAGGGTTTTTGTGTTTTCATCTTTAAAAGAAACAGCCATTATAAAAAAAATTAAAGTCCCTCCAATAGAAAACCAGATATCTTTATTTAAGGGAGTTTTATTCTTAGAAAATAGCATGGAAATTTGAGATCGAAAAATTTAAGTTAAAATTTTTAATACAAAATGACTTTACGACGGACAATACTCTAAGATTAAACGGGTTAAGAAAATAATCAAACGATTAAATTGTAGCCGCCAGTTAGGAGAAATTGGATTTTGGAGAAATCAGGAATAAACCCGATAATCTATATCAGGGAACAGATTGTCCAGCGATTCCATT
Source organism: Nitrospinaceae bacterium (assembly GCA_029261615.1). The sequence continues at coordinate 3,076 of JAJDAX010000190.1, read as the reverse complement.
TTTTCAAGTTCGTCAATTTCCAGATCATTATTGATGAGTCCGTGATAAAGAGTGAGGAAGCGGTCGAGGTGGGTTTTGGTTCGCTTCACTGCGTAGTCGACCATGGTATCGGCCTTGATGATAAAGGCCCAATCGCTTGATTGAGCCAGCAGCAGTTCCCGCGCCGCCTGATTCAGGGCTCTCAAGATGATCCCTTCTGCTGTTGGGAAATCATTGGCGAGCTTGTTCATCATTCCCGCTGCCGCTAGAAGGTGAGGATAGACCCAATGCGTTTTATCATTCAGCCAGTATTCATTGAATCCCTTGTATCCCCAGCTGGAAGCCGATGGTATGACCTGCTGACAATCGGGAAACTTTTCAAGGTATTCCCATGGGGTGGTCAATTCGAAAACCTTCTGGTCGTAGGCTGATTTTCGAATGACAAAATCAAGCCACTTTGGGCCTTCATCCCACCAGTGGCCAAAAAGTTCGGCGTCGTACATTGAAAGAACCAGTGGTTCGCGGCCCATGGCCCCCCGGAGGTGCTCGATCTGTTTTTCACGATTGAACATAAAGTTTCCGGCGTGCTCAGCGGCTTTTTCTATAGCCCATTCCGGTTTGTAGGGTTCCTTGTGGTCGCCTTTGCCCGTGATACGGAAATATTTGAAGCCCGTCATTTTTCGGTCGCCGGTTGAGGCGATATAGGGCTTCACATGTTCGTAATCGAGATCGAACCCTACGTCACGGTAAAAATCGCGGTAATTAACATCGCCTGGATATCCTTCATTTGCGCTCCAAACCTGCTTGGACGTTTCCGGATCACGCGCGAATACCGCCACATTATTGGAGCAGACCACAGGCGCGTAGTGACCGTGCTTTGGTCGTGGGGTTGCGTTGAGCACGCCGTGCGAATCTAAAAAGAAAAACTGAATTCCTGCGTCTTTAAGAAAATGTTCAATGCCGGGTGTGTAGCCGCATTCTGGAAGCCAGATGCCACGGGGTCGTCGTCCCAGCAGGCGTTCATGGGTACGTGCCGCTACCTCAATCTGTGCTCGGACTGCGCTGGGTTGCGTTTCCATTAAAGGAAGGAATCCGTGGGTGGCGCCGCAGGTGACGATCTCCAGATGACCCGCTTCCATTACATTGCGGAAGGCTCCGATCAGGTTACGCTGATAGCGGTCGCAAAATGTTGTGTGAGCTTCCTGAAAACGTTTCTGATAATGCAGGGCCAGCGGATGAAATTGACTGTCTCCAAGGGTGCGGTTGACTTCCTTTTCAGCAAGCTCAAGAGAGCGCTCGAGATGACAGATGTAACGTGTTTGTAGCAGTGGATCTTCCATCATCGATAGTAGAGTCGGAGTGAGCGACATGGTGAGGCGAAAGGGTATCTGATCTCGCATCAACCCTTCAAACATGTGGATCAAAGGGATATACGTTTCGGTGATGGCCTGGTAAAACCAGTCTTCTTCTAAAAACTCTTCGTACTCTGGATGACGCACATAGGGAAGGTGAGCGTGCAGAACGAGAGCGAGGTATCCTTGGGGCATGAGGTTATTGTTTTCCAAAAGGATTGGGGCGACTGGAAGGCCGGCTGGCCTGCCATTGTTCGATCAGTTCCGGACTCATCGATTTTATGGACATTTGTTGAAGCGCGACCGGCAGACCTGCGTAATGGGTTTCGTGATCGATCGGAGTTATGGGCCATTGTTCATCCACAAAGGTAGACGGCCGATCGGGTGGAAGCACAGTTATATTGGAACAGGTCAGACCAACAAAACGACCGCTTTCATCGCACAATCCTATTTCACCCTGGAAGGAAGTACCTGGTGGTGACAGGTGCAGGTACCATCCGGGAGCTGAGGGATCAATGGCTGAATCCCAGGTGGCATCCGAAGAGGCATTTTCCTTGTCGGGAGAATACATACGCAGGACCCAGTGGACCTGGTCCCACGATCTCTGCAATTTCCCCAGTAATTCATGTGCGTTTTCCGGCGGGATTTCCCAGAAAGCAAAAATCCAGTAGGGGTCCCGAATTAAAAAAAGCAGTCTTGGAAATCCATAAGCTGCAGGCAAAACTACTGGACGTTCAAGAGTTGTTTCATCTCGTGTTGATTGTGAAGCGACGACAAACTTGGACTCTTCCGCCCAGTCTCCCTCGTCATCAAGTTGCGTCAAGGGGGTTCCGGTGTCTTCATTTTTTGTTTTTGCGTCCTGGATAGGGTCGGGTTCTTTTCTTATTGATTCTTCTACGTTTTGAACGGGAGATGGCTTTTGGGGAATATCCAATCCATCCGGCTTAGAAGTTCTACTTTCCGAAGGGATATCGCTTTTTGGACTACTGTTCTTTTTTGAGCCGGGTTCTTTTTTGCTCATGATCCTGGGAGTTTATTTGATCGGGTCCGCGGACAGGCGGTGTCATTTTTCTTGAAAAGTATTTCTGATGCGTTCAATCTGGAGACTAATTAAGAGTATATGACAAGAGAGACAAAGTTTGGAGGCAAAGGTCGATTTTTAGAACAAATTTAAATAAAATGCCGAATGAACCTTAAAAAATCATTGAATTTTACTGTTTTTGACCCATGTTTTTCTCTCCCGTTAGTAAATATTTTAAAAATTAGGGGATTGATAGGTATTTTTGGTGAATTTGGAAAGTAATGTATGCGTCCGGAAAACCGGAAAAATAAATCACCGGAATTATAAATATAAGTCTGGACGTAGGATATTCAGTGACAGGCCCAAAAAGTCCATCCTCTAGACCTGATGCCGGAACTATGGTAGCGTATCCTATTTAAATGGCATTGTGATGTCAAAGCATTGTTATATTGGTATGAAGAGTAAATAATAGTTAACAGAGACAAGTCCTCTGGAGAAAGCATTTTACCTCCATGTATAAAATAAATCCAATTTGCGAAGACGGGAATCCTCTCTCCCTAACCACCGATGGTCAGCTCCGTGTTGTCTTCATTGGGGTGGGTTCGGCTTTTTGTAAGCGCAAGCGGCAGTCAAATATCTTGATTATCCAGGGAGACCATCACGTTTTGGTGGACTGTGGGACTCAGGGACCACTCGCGTTGAATGACATTGGGTTGAGCGTGCT
>JAJDAX010000189.1 GCA_029261615.1 Nitrospinaceae bacterium | reverse complement strand
GAAGTCGGATCCCATTGCATTATGATGGCGTACAGTCATGCCGGTCATGATTGCAAAATCGGTGATCATGCCGTGATGGTCAATCAGGTCAGCCTTTCGGGTCACGTGGAAATTGGAGAGCATGCCTTTGTGTCGGGGATGGTGGGTGTTCACCAGTTTGTCCGGATCGGAGCGCATTGCATGGTGGGCGGGTTTTCTGTGGCCCGACAGGATATACTTCCTTTTTCAATGGTAGAGGGAGTCCCGTTACGACTGGTCAGCACCAATTCGGTGGGTCTGAGGCGACGCAACTTTCGACCACCCGTCCGTGCCGGATTAAAAAAAGCATTCGCGATCCTGAAGGATGCGGATCTCAATACCAGCCAGGCCCTCGAACGAATTCAAGCGGAAATTGAAAATACCGATGAAATCCGTTATCTTATGGACTTCATCAAAGCCTCCTCCCGTGGAATCGTAAAATAATCATGAAAACTTTTCGAATAGGTGTTATCGGCGTCGGCAAAATGGGCGAGTATCACGTCGGAGTATTGTCCGAGCAGGCAGCAGCAGAGTTGGTACTTGTTGCCGATAATAGTGAAAAGCGGGCAGAAGAAATCAGCAAACGCTATAACGTGCCTTTCGTAACGAAAGCTGAAGATGCCATCGGCAAGGTGGACGCGGTTGTCATTGCCGTGCCGACGGCCCTGCACTACGTTACCGCGAAAATGTTTCTCGATGCGGGAGTGCATGTTCTTCTCGAGAAACCTTGTGCGCATGACTTGTCACAGGCTAAGGAGCTATTCAGGCTGGCGGAAGAAAAAAACCTGACGTTGCATATTGGCCATGTGGAACGATTCAATGGTGCCGTTCAGGAGCTGCATAAAATTGTCGATGAGCCTTTGTTCGTTGAATGTAAGCGTACCGGCCCATTCCCACAGCGCAATATTGAAGACGGCGTTGTGATGGATGTCATGATTCACGATATCGACATCGTACTCAATCTGGTAAAGTCCCGCGTGGTCCGGACTCAGGTAATGGGGCTTTCCGTTTTCTCGGACCGGGACGATCTAGTGAGCGTACAACTGCAATTTGAAAGCGGGACCGTCGCGAACATTCTGGCAAGCCGTGCTTCACAAAACAAGGAGCGCACCTTGTGCGTTACTTTGAAAGATTCTTATGTGATGCTCGACTACACAGACCAGGAAATATACGTTCACCGTCAGTCCTCTTCAGAACATCAATTGAACAAGGGGTCCCTCCGTTACAAACAGGAATCCCTTGTTGAGCGGATATTTGTTCACAAGGACAATCCGCTCAAACATGAAATCCTGCATTTTATCGATTGCGCCAGCAACGGTTCACCCCGTCACTCCAGCGTTGACCGGGAGCTGTATTCGCTGGAGATTGCCTTAAGGATTGTCGAGCAATTCAAGGAACAGCGGCAATTGGCCTGAAACCACTGTCAGTATTTCTCTCTCCCACTGTCACCCAACCGGAACTACAGGAAATGGAAACCAGCGCTCAACTCATCGGATTGATCGCGGGATCAGGCGAAGTTCCCGTTTATTTCGCTGAGAAAGCCAGAGCTCAGGGGATCCGGGTCGTTTCTATTTCCCTGACGAAAGAAATCGAGACGCTACTTGAGCCTCTCGTCGAAAAAAACTTCAAGATCAATATTGGTCAACCCGGAAAAATGTTTAAGGCGTTCAAGGGCGAGGGTGTCAGGGGTGTGGTCATCATGGGCAAGATCGAAAAAAGCATGATCTTCCGCCTGCAAATGCTCGATTTTGAAGCGTTGAAACTGATCAATTCTTTAAGGACGCACCAGGACAAGTCGGTGATGCTCAGTATCATTCGCATGATTGAGGAAAAGGGTGGCGAGGTTCTGGATCAGAAAAAGCTGGTGCCGGAACTGTTCCCGGAAAAGGGAGTCATCACCCGCAAACAACCTTCTGACAAAATCATGAGGGATATTGAATTTGGCTTGCCCATCGCCCGCAGTATGGCGGATCAGGAAATTGGACAGACGATCGTAGTCCGGAACGAAACTGTGATCGCCGTGGAAGCGGTCGAGGGAACTGACAAGACCATCGAGCGCGGATGCGAATTTTCCAACGGTGGGTGCTCGATCGTAAAAGTGAGCCGAACCGAGCAGGACTACAGATTTGATGCTCCTGGTATCGGCCCGTATACAATGGAATTGATGATCAAGGGAAAAGCCTCGGCGCTCGCTTTGGAAGCAGGCCGTGTGATGATCATCAACCAGAAAAAGGTGGTGGATATGGCGGATGCTGCCGGAATTTCTATTGTATGCGTCTGACGTGACGGAGCGAGCCTGCTGATGTCTTCCAAATCAAATCGTGTACTAATCTTTGCCGGAGAGGCGTCGGGAGATTTACACGGCGGCGGGCTGGTCCGTACATTTAAAGAAACGCACCCTGACATCGAATTTGAAGGTGTGGGCGGGCAGTCCATGAAAGCCGCAGGGGTGAAACTCATATCAGGAATAAAAGGTTTGAATGCGGTGGGGTTTGTTGAATTACTCGGCACCCTGTTTCGTCATCTCGCACTTTTTTTCGATCTACGTCGCCGCATAGCACGCGGTGACTATCGCGCCGCCATCCTTATCAATTACCCGGCTTTCAACCTGATCCTCGCAGGTGCGTGCAAACGCTTCGGCTGCCCGGTGTTGTTCTATATTGGCCCGCAGATCTGGGCTTCTCGTCCGGGGCGCATCCATCGCATCAAAAAATATGTCAGCAAAATGTATGTGGTGCTTCCTTTTGAAGAACCGATTTACGAAAAGGCTGGTGTGCCGGTAGCCTTTCTCGGGCACCCGTTTGTCGATCTGGTGAAACCGCGTCAGTCGCTTGAAGCGACAAGGACTGAATTGAAGCTGGAGTCAGGTGTCCCTGTTGTCGGATTGCTTCCGGGGAGTCGAAAAAATGAAATCCGGTATTTGCTGGATGACATGATGAAGGCGGCGGTGTTGATTAAAAAGGAAATCGGAAAATGCCGTTTCCTACTGCCGGTGGCTGATACCCTTGATGAAGCTGATATCCGTCGACGTGTCGAGCCGTACCCAGTGGAGGTGTCACTGGTTCCCGGAAAAAATTACGAAGTTATGCAGTCCAGTGATTTTTTAATTCTGGCTTCGGGTTCTGCCACATTGGAGGCGGCCATGTTTACCTGCCCGCAAGTAATTGTCTACCGGGTAAATCCTGTGTCCTATGCGCTCTTAAGCTGGCTGGTGAAAATCAAATGGTTCGGGCTCGTTAATATTGTCGCAGAAGAAGAGGTGGCGCCGGAATTGTTAAACGAGCAGGTGACACCCGAGAGACTGGCCCAGAAGGCGTTGCAGGTTTTGAAAAACCCGACGAAGAAGGAAAAGATTCGAAACCGGCTGGCCGTTGTGCGGGATTCTCTGGGAGCACCGGGAGTGGTCGGGCGGGTAGCAGCTGATATGGCCAGGGAAATGGGATTTTGAAAACCTTGAATACTTTCATAGAGTTTAGATTGAAAATGGCCGATGAAGCAAATCCTCATTAAATACATCCTGCCATATTTCGCCTACCTGTTGCTACAGGTCTGGTGCCGGACTCTACGCGTCACCAACCTTAGCCCTGAAAACGAAGACTATTTCGAAAACCTGCCTGGTCGCTACATCATGACCCACTGGCACAGCCGGATATTTTTTCTGCTGTTTTATTTTCGGGGTCGCAAAGACTGGAATATTCTGGTGAGCCCAAGCCAGGATGCCGAGGTGTTGGCCCGTCTGGGCGTATTGCTGGGTTATACGGTCGTGCGAGGCTCGTCTTATAAAAACACCCTGGCGGCATCCAAGGAGTTGCTTAAAGCGTTGAAACGTGACGAACGCGTTGTCGTAGTGGCGGACGGATCTCGCGGGCCCCGGCATGTTGCCCAGGTCGGCAGTATCCAGTTGGCGCGGATCACGGGAGCTCCTCTTATCCCGATGACTTTTGGGGCCAGCCCACGGCATGAGTTCAATTCCTGGGATCGATTTGTGCTGCCATTGCCCTTTTCCAAATGCACCCTCAATTTTGCCCCTCCCATAACCCTTCCCAAAAAAGCCGATGATCAATTGCTCGCCCAAAAACAGAAGGAACTGAACGAATCTTTGGCCCGGATAACCGACGTGGTGGATTAGAGGGTTTGCTGTTATTTTAATCAGTGAATTTTTTGGTGATTAAAAATAGAGCACAAACAAAACCTTGAGGATATCTTTGATTTTTAAGTTTTGCCGGTAAGCATTTAATGCTAATAACTTCAAAGGCTTGCATGTGGAGTGGTTGAGTTGTTTTCAGATAGGTTGGCATGATAATTGAATATTAGATTTAAACAATAGTGGAGGCCAAGCATCTCGAAGTTTGATTTAGGATAGCCTCAGGGGGGTGAAATTTGGTATTGTTCTTTTTCCAAATGGAAATCCTCTAGATAGAGCCGGGCTCCGTGCTGGACGATTCAAGATTTTTCTCCGGGGAGAGAGCGGATCGGTGAGGGTCCGGTATCATCCTCAATGCTAAAAGTGAGGTACGATTTTATGAAGAAGGTTGAGGCGATTATCAAGCCTTTCAAGCTGGACGAAGTAAAAGACAAGCTAAACGAAATTGGAATCAAGGGGATCACCGTTAGT
>JAJDAX010000188.1 GCA_029261615.1 Nitrospinaceae bacterium | reverse complement strand
GCGGGCATTTCTTTTTCGAGGAAAATAAATGGTTACAGTTGGAATGAATTACAAGGTATTACCGGGCAAAGAGGAAACGTTTGAAGGGGCTTTCAAGAAGGTCGTTGAATTGATGCGATCCATGGATGGCCACACCAGCACCAACATGTATCGCGCTATTGACGACGCACAAACCTATCTGATCGTTTCCGAGTGGAGTTCTGAAGAGGCCTATAAGGGTTTCATCAATTCTGAAAAATTCGGGGATGTGGTTGACTGGGGTAAAGAACATATTCTGGCCGGTCGTCCCAGCCACAACATGTATAAATCGTAATCAAGGCGTTTCCCCATCCACACCAGATACCGGGGTGTATTCCATTTCGCCATTCTCGATCGACCTTTTTAATTTCTTGTAAAAATGTTCGGTGTCGTGAGGAATGTTGTCGTCGATCCGCCACCGGACGGTAACCAGTTTGCCATCCGGGTGGTTGATGACTTTGGTGACCTCCCCGTTATTTTGCGAGAGGGGTTCGAATAAATGATCGCCTACCTGGATTTTCATATTTTCACATGGGTTTAATGGGGAAAAAAGCAACTGTAGGATTAAAGCCGCAGATGATCTCGAATTATAACCCGGACCTCGCAGTCCTTTATTAAAAATTATTCTGACGGGTGCTCAGAATTGAACACAACCTGGGAGAAAAACGATGGCGTACATTACAATGGCAGCGATGTACCCGACTATGTCATCGGGTAAAGTGGATGAGTTTCTTGTCAGCATCGGAGATACCATTAAGGATGGGACACCTGTTGCTGAAATCATTGCTGAAGGTTATTACACCCTGCTGTCCGAGTATTATGGTGTGGTCAAGGAGATCTATGTAGGGGAAGGGGAGTACGTAGAAGTCGACACCCCGCTTCTGGAAGTTGAGGAAATTGAAATGCCAGAGGGCGAGGTTGCACCAAAAGAAGCTAACCGAGCATAGAAAAGATAATGCCGGACCCTATCATATAGATAGTCAGACCCATAATATCGTTGATGACCGTTACCACGGGCCCGGTACTGATGGCCGGGTCGATATCAAGTTTTATAAAAGCAAGTGGTGCTAAAGATCCAACCAACCCAGCCGTGCACACCGCCAGCACAATTCCAATTCCAACGGCAGCCCCGAGCAAAGGTGGAGCCCCCAGAAAAGGTTTCGCTGTCATGGCAATTAAAATACCGCAGACAACTCCAAACAGGGCGCCGTTGATAACCCCAACCCAGACTTCACTGACAACTACCGTTCGCAAGTTATCCTCTTTTATATCGCCCGTTGCAAGTCCACGAACGATAACAGTCGCGCCCTGAATCCCAACATTTCCTGCCAGCCCCAAAACGAAGGGGACAAAAAACAAAATCGTGGCAAACTCCGGGACCTTGAACTGAAAAGAATGCAGGACAAACGCGCTGACGATACCTCCAACGAAAGTAGTCAGGAGCCAGGGAGCACGGGCCCGCACCTTGCTAAAAGTTCTTTTGGCAAAGGGGTCGATTTTGGCCGTTCCCACCATGGTGAAAATATCTTCACTGGCCTCATCCTGCATCACACGCAAAACATCATCGAAGGTCACAATTCCCTGCATTACCTGATTCTCATCAATAACGGGGAGCGTGCTCATGTGTTCATGGTCCATTAAATTCGCAACTTTTTCGAAGGGATCCTCAAGGCCAACCGTTGGAAGGTAGTCTCGTAAAATTTGATCCGCCCGAAAATTGGCCGGGGCATGAAGCAAGTCCCTCATTTTGAAAAAACCCATCAACTTGCCGGTGTCATCTACCACAAAGAAATAGTGTCCACGATCCTTCCCGGATTCCCGAATAAGGCTCATTAAAAGATCGCCCGCCAGTTCATCTCCGGAAACCCGATTGAAATCGGGATTCATCATTCCGCCAGCCGTTTCTTCCTGATAATGGATCAGATCCTTAATGATCCGTGCGTCCTCCTGCGGCAGTTTCTCCAGGATTTCGGCCTGACCCTCGGGAGGATGCTCCTGAATAATATCGGTGGCCTCATCAGCCGGCATGGTCTCAATCAGCGGAACAAGTTCTTCCAGACCAAGAGCATCTGTCAGTTCCCTGCGGCTTTCAATGTCCGTTTCGTACAGAACATCCTGCTGCTTTTCTTCCGTACCCAGTAATTGGAAAATTGCCATTTTCTGCTCAGTAGGGAAGGCGTGCAGAATTCTGGCGACCTCAAACTGGTCCATATCATTGATCAGCTTGGAGGCTTTAGCGGAATCTTCAGATTCCAGAATAGATTTTAATTTGTTGAACGGCATGATTTTGTTATATTAACACTGCTAATCTAAAAGGAAACACAGGACTTTCTTACGAGGTGTTATGACTATATCAATGACCCAGACGGAGCTGGACAAACTTCGAGCGAACCGGAAAATCAAGGTCAATAGTTCTCGCAAAAAGCGAACGTCTCTCCTGACTGAAAAATCCAAGGGCAAGATGTTTAAAAAATTTGACAAGGACCACGAACCGGAGACCACCGTTTCAAATGATGTCAACATAGACGAGCATGTAAAAATGAATGACTCATACATGCGAACCGGTTTATATGTCCCTCGAAAAAAGTGAGACTCCTATATAGTCACGGAATTTTACGATACCTTCGGATTTTACAGTTCTTGTTCCTGCAGAAACTTGATTCACACTAATTTAAGTGAAAAGATTGAATCAGGCTTTTGGTGCTGGTTTGGGGTCGACTACTGGTACTTTGGGAGGGACTTCAGTAAGAGGTTCATCCGGTTCAAATTTTGCTTTGTACTTTTCATATATATTATTTTCAATAAAAAAGTCGACCAGAGATTGATCCAGTTCTTGGTGTTCCGCCATGGATTTAAGGATCCGGTAAACGTTGCTTAGAGGCATGGCTTTTTTGTAGGGACGGTCGATCGACGTAAGCGCTTCCGCAATATCAGTC
>JAJDAX010000187.1 GCA_029261615.1 Nitrospinaceae bacterium | reverse complement strand
GACGGAGCATGAATGGCATTTGCATCACTCAGAGAATTTATCGCAAAACTGGAATCCATGGGGGAACTGGTGCGGGTTACCCAGCGCGTCTCCCCTATTCTTGAAATTGCCGAAATCACGGACCGGGTCTCCAAAATGGAGGGCGGTGGTAAGGCGCTATTATTCGAGAATGTAGAAGGCAGTGCCATGCCGGTGCTGATCAATGCATTTGGCAGTTGGAAGCGCATGTGTGCGTCGCTGGAAGTTGAAATTCTCGATGACATAGCCACCGAAATGGAACGGTTTCTAAAAATCGCACCGCCCCAGAGCCTTTTCGACAAAGCCCGATTAATCCCCCTGTTGTTGCAGGCATCCAATTTCCCGCCACGAATGGTTACGACTGCACCGTGCCAGGAAGTGGTGCACACCGGGGACGCGGTGGACCTTGGCCAAATCCCGGTGCTCCAATGCTGGCCAAATGATGCTGGAAGATTCATCACCTACCCGATCGTTATCAATCGCAGCACGGACAGAAAAATCAGAAACGTCGGGCTCTACAGAATGCAGATCTACGATCGCAATACCACCGCCATGCACTGGCACATCCATAAAGATGGAGCTCATTTTTTCCACGAATTTAAGAAAAAGAATAAACGCATGGAAGTCGCCGTTGCCATTGGTGCGGACCCGGCCACCTGCTATTCCGCCTCCGCACCGCTCCCCTATGGAGTCGATGAGTTTTTATTGGCGGGATTCCTGCGCAACAAGGCCGTTCCATTGGTGAAATGCAAAACCGTCAATCTCGAGGTCCCGGCTAACGCAGAAATAATTCTGGAAGGTTACATTGATCCCCAGGAGATGCGGCTGGAAGGTCCTTTTGGAGACCACACGGGATATTATTCTCAGGATGGGGATTACCCAGTATTTCATGTCACAGCAATCACCCATCGAAAGAACCCGATTTACCTGACCACCATCGTCGGCATTCCTCCTCAGGAAGATTATTATCTGGGGAAAGCCACCGAACGCATTTTCCTTCCCCTTTTAAAAATGCAGTGGCCCGAAGTGGTCGATATGAATATGCCGCTTGAAGGTGTCTTTCACAATTGCGTGATCGTCTCCATCGACAAACGATACCCCATGCAGGCCCGCCGATTGATGAGCGCTTTATGGGGAGCCGGGCAAATGAGCTTCGTGAAAATTATCATCGTTGTGGATTCCTGCCAGTGCTCTGTCCACAATGAAAGCGAAGTATTAAAACTTATACTCAATAAAGTCGATCTTGATCGCGACCTGTTTTTCTCTGAAGGTATTCTCGACGTGCTGAATCATGCATCAGACCGGGCTCTATACGGCTCCAAGCTTGGCATCGACCTGACCGATCCGGTTGAAGGAGAAGACCCTAGAGAGGATGCACAGGCATCGACTATTAGCGACTCAGGAAATCTGGAAGCTCACATTCTGAAAACATTTCCAAAGCTTGCAGGTTGCCGCCTAATCCAATCGGATACAAACCGCCCCGTTTTGCTGACATCAATGAACAAAACGGAACCCAATCAAACATCTGATTTTATTAAAAACTTTTTGAATAATGAAGAGTTTGTCGACATCGCAGTTCTTTGTGTTTTTGAAAAACATGTTGATCTAAGAAACAATTCCACCATGCTATGGAAACTGTTTAACAACCTTGATCCAAAGCGTGATTATTACAGGGAAGGAAACAGGATTGGAATCGATTTGTCACAGAAACTATCCGAGGAAGGCTACCAGCAGGACTGGCCTGAAGAAATCATTATGTCTGAGGACATTCGCAAGAAGGTAGATGAAGACTGGACAAAGATTTATCCCCAATAATTTTCTCCCCAAAAAGAATACAACCCCATCATGGCTTTAGAAACTATCACCATCAAAGGCGCACGCGAACACAATCTCAAAAATATCGACCTTGTTTTACCCCGGGACAAGTTGGTTGTCATCACAGGATTGAGCGGTTCCGGGAAATCGTCTTTGGCTTTCGATACCATATATGCGGAGGGTCAGCGACGTTACGTGGAGTCCCTTTCCGCCTACGCACGTCAGTTTCTGGAGTTGATGGAAAAGCCGGATATTGATTATATCGAGGGACTTTCTCCAGCAATTTCCATTGAACAGAAAACATCAAGCAAAAACCCTCGTTCAACAGTGGGAACGGTTACCGAAATTTACGATTACCTTCGTCTGCTCTACGCAAGGATTGGACGTGTCTTCTGTTACAAGTGTGATCGGGAAATTACATCACAAACAGTTCAACAAATTGTCGATCAGGTACAAGCGTTACCGGAGGGACAAAAAGTAATGGTCCTGGCACCGGTGGTGCTGGCACGCAAGGGGGAATTCAAAAAAGAACTGGCCGGCCTTCGGAAAAAGGGATTCGTCCGTGTCAGGGTTGATGGGGAAATCCGTTCCCTTGAAGAAGAAATCATTCTCGATAAAAAATTCAAGCACACCATTGAAACTGTAGTCGACCGCCTGGTAATCAAGCCCAACCTGAACAAGCGCCTCGCCGATTCTGTAGAAACCGGCCTTATAGAAGGTGATCGCTCGTTGATCGTTTCGATTTTACCCAAGGGAAAAGAGGAAGGCGAAGATCTGCTGTTCAGTGAAAAATTCGCCTGCAGTTATTGCAACATCAGCTATCCGGAATTGGAACCCCGTTTGTTTTCCTTCAACAACCCGACGGGTGCCTGCCCTGCCTGCGACGGACTCGGCAATAAAATGGTCATCGACCCGGAACTGGTTGTTCCTGACGACTCACTTTCCATCCGCAATGGAGCGATCAAACCCTGGGAGAAAAAAACCTCTGTTTATTTCCATCAAATGCTTGAGGCTGTTTCAGATCACTTCGACTTTAAGCTTAAAACCCCTTTCAAGGACCTCCCGAAGAAAACCCGCGAACTTATCCTTTACGGCTCAGGTGATGCAAAAGTACCCTACTTTTATGAGAAACAGGATCGACGTCACACTTACGAGGGCACATTCGATGGCGTAATACCGGATTTGGAACGACGCTACCGGGAAACAGATTCCTCACACGTCCGTGACGAAATCGTCCGTTTCATGCGCTCCCTGGCGTGTCCGGCATGCAATGGCAACCGACTCAAACCTGAAGCCGTATCG
>JAJDAX010000186.1 GCA_029261615.1 Nitrospinaceae bacterium | reverse complement strand
GCTCTGCTCAAACAGGAGAACGGCCAAATAATAATGCAATTGGCGGAAAGTGTATTAAAAATTGAAAAGGCCCTTCAACAATTCATGAACCACGATTTCATGAAAGTTGAAGACGACGGCAATGAACTGGTCAAAAGAATCGAGCTCCACGACCAACTCACCTGGGATCCCAAAACCCTACGTTCCGCTGTTGCGCTTTATCAGGATTACCAGAATTTCGAGCAATCAACATTGCCCCTGTTTCCCGACCAGTTGAAGAATCTTGCATTGCGCACCTCCCGGCGAAAACTGGAGTTCAGCATGAACCAGTTGTTGGCCAAAAGTCAGGATTTCAAACCAGTGAAGTCTGGAAAAAATACGATGCTGGCTAAAAGTCAGGCCTCTCGTCCGGCCTGGGGGAAATCTGATTTCAGACGGACAGAGGAAGAGCTGGCAAAAGAAATCCGAAGTTTCAAGAAGTCCGCTCCACTTCTGGGCGAGTTGATGGACATCTATTCTGAACTCGGTTTCGTCCAATCGTTCGGAGCTCTGTCCAACCTTGTCAACCAACATGGGTTCCACCTGTTAAGCAACGTAAACCTTATTCTGAACTTCGAAGGTTTGTATGCGTTTAAAGATGGCAATTTTTCCTGGTGGAACGGTTTGACTCCCGCTTCTTTAGAAGCCTATGAGACTCTGGACCAACAAGAATTATCTTATTTCTTGTCTATTCAACGAGAACGAATCAAATATCTGGCGCGTCAATACAGTGAGCCGCTGGTAAACTTTCTGATAAACCGCACAATTAATCGAGGCAGGGAGAACGAGAAACTCGTCGTCAATTGGCATCGCATCCTGGTCGAGCTGGACCGGTACGACGCCAAACAAACTAGCAACACCCTCACCCTGTTGGAACGCTTTATCAAGGTGGAGATGGAAACCATCACCCCTGAAAACTGCAGACAAAAAATTCCACTGGCGGACCTGAAACATCCGGCCCGGGGCTTTTTTGGAGAAAAACTGTATCAGTTGAAAAAGGAACTTTCCGCCCAATGCCGGTTGTTGGCCCGTGATGAGGTCCTCCGCGACTATTCTGTGGTTCAAGCCTTTTTCAATCAAAGGATTGCAGGCAAATACCCATTTGCTCCCCTCGACCAAAATTCAATTATCGAAGAAGCCGATCCGGCGGACCTTAGAAAATTTTACCACCTGTTGGATGGCTATCTGGATAACAGCATGGGGCAGCTCGAAAAGAGCACAAAGTTTGGACATTCAAAGGATAATGCTTTAGAATTCATATATCTAATGGAAGAAGCCCGGCCCTTTTTCGCGCCGTATTTGACTCTGGAAAAATCTGAAATGCCAGCGTATCTGCTGGATATTGATTTCCGGGTAAATCGGGTAGCGGAAAGTGGAGCTAATCAGGTTATCGAATGGAAGTTCGAAACCAAGGGAGAGACCGCACAGGCTCACCGGAAAAAGAAAGTGCCTTTGCTATGGGATCTGGGTGATCCCATCCGCCTTTCTTTCCGATGGGCCAAGGACTCGCCGGATGTCCCTGTGTCTTCAGGAGACTGGTCCGGTGTGGATGTCAACAAGCGGACGGTAACCTTTGAGTACGACAATCAATGGTCACTGATTCAACTGCTGTCCCGTCACGAGGCCGGTGGAGAGGATTTTGGGCCACTGGGAGATCCCAGACCGCACACTTTGCGGTTTAAGGTCAACACCCTTGAGCGCGATGAAGACCGGATGCAAAAAGAAGTATTTGCACCAAAATCCGGTGAAGCCCGATTTTTCATCCGGGTGGTCGTAAAATCGCCCAAGACCAAAGAGCGGGTTGTTTTACCAGCTTTGCCCTTTGAGGCTCCTTTACTAAAAAACGGTTTCAATAGTTAAATCATAAAGGGATTTATGAAGGCCTCTGATTAAGATATTCCCATTCTGGCTACCCACTGTTCTCTCTTTTACCCAGGGAGGCTTGCAGCCAGAAAAAATGATAGAGGTCTCATTGAAACAGGCAGGTTAAGGTATATGACCATTTCTGTAACACCTCGATGGGTGGATTGGGAAAAGCTCGATACCCCCATCAGTGACGAAAAGCCTGAAGGTGAATCTCTCAGGTATGAGGGCACCTACGACAAGATACAGGATGCTCGGAAACAGGACAATCCCAGGCTTGACCAGGGTGTCTGGGAGACAGACCTCAAGCAGGCCGACTGGGATCAAGTCATTCAACAATCGGTTGAGGCTCTCGAGACCCAGACTAAAGACCTCCAAATTGGCGCCTGGTTGCTGGAAGCCTGGGCCCACCGACACCGTTTTGAAGGGATTCGCAATGGCCTCGAAGTGCTGTTCCGGCTATGCGAACATTTTTGGGATACAGCGTATCCCCAGATTGACGAGGGGGACTTTGAAGCACGAATCCGTCCGTTTGAGTGGGTCAATTCCAAACTGGCGGTTCAGCTCAAATTGATTCCACTATCGGCTCCAAGACTGACCGAACATGTGCCGGTCACCTTTGCAGATTATGAAATCGCGTCCCGAAACGAAAACGAAGCAAGAAAAAATCAAAAGGCCCGTGACAATCTGGAGTCGGAACTCAATTACACCCGGTTTTTTGCGAGCTGCGATCACACACCACCGGAATTTTACCGGGAGCTGGCAACCCAGGTCCAGGGGTCACGCGATCGATTGAGAAACCTCGAAGGGTTTCTTGATGATAAATGCGGCAAGGAATCACCAAGCCTCCTGGATTACCGGGAGGGTTTGCGGGCAATCAACCGCCTGCTGGAAGAAATCCTGCAGCGTCAGGGAATTGATGCTGAAGAGATCGACCCCCAGCCAGTCGGACAGCCGACAGAATCTATGAAGGAGGGAACCGAATTCGTGGATAACGAGACCCTTGATGTAGACCAGGAAAACACAGGCTCAATCGATCAGGAAGAAGTGACGGCAACGGGAAATGGTGTGCCGGGACCACCGGGGAAAATTAGATCCCGCAGTGAGGCTTACCGTTTACTGACCGAGGTAGCGAACTACCTCGAACGAACGGAGCCACACAGCCCAACGCCTCATCTCATTCGCAGGGCCGTGTCGTGGGGAGACATGACCCTTGACCAATTGTTGCTTGAAATTGTGCGCGACGATAACGATCTCAGGTTCATTTACGACCTCCTGGGGCTCGGACCGGGACCTCAGGAAACAGACGATTAACAATGACAGGTATGGATCTAAGAGTTTACGTGTTTTTTTAATTTAAAGTTCTGAACTTATTACTAACCAGATGGAAACCTCTAAAAAGGAGGCGATATGGCTGAAAGTATCCAACACAAGTTGGGCCGGGTTCGGCCACCCAGGGTCCAGATCACTTACGATGTGGAAACACTGGGTGCGATCGAAATGAAAGAACTCCCGTTTGTAGTAGGAATTCTGGCGGATCTCTCGGGAAATCCCGAAGAACCGCTACCGCTGCTCAAAGAACGGAAGTTCGTTGAGATTGACCGGGACAACTTTAACGAAGTCATGACTTCAATCGAACCACGTCTAACCATGCGGGTCAAAAACACCATTCTGGATGACGATTCCCAACTCAACGTGGAATTAAAACTCCGGACCATGGATGACTTTGAACCCGTTGAAGTCGTTAAACAAGTCCCTGCCCTGCGCAAACTTTATGAAGCACGCCAGAAGCTGAGTGACCTTCTCACCAAACTGGATGGTAATGACGAACTCGACCGTTTGTTGGGTGAAGTTGTGGAAAACACCGAAGGTCTGACTGAAATGAAAGCTGCCCGCCCTGCCGATGAAGAAGGCGAAGGGGCTGAAGGCGGCGAGGAAGGAGGAGAAGGCTAATGGCTGAAGAAACAAGTGCAGAAGGCGGAGCCACAGCAGAAGAATTAAGCCTCGTCGACAATATTATTCAAAACGGTCGCATCGCCCGTGACGAATCCCAAGTGGATTACGCCAAGGACCTCGTTGCCGAGTTTGCCACCCAGATTCTGGACGAAGGGATGACGGTCAACGCCGATACCGTGGCAATGATCAGCAACCGCATCGCCCAGATCGATGAACTCATCACCAACCAGCTTAACGAAGTCATGCACAATGAGGCTTTCCAGCAGTTGGAAAGCTCCTGGCGCGGCATGAATTACCTCGTCATGAACTCGGAGACCAGCACCACGCTGAAACTCCGGTTGATGAACGTTTCAAAAAAGGACCTCCTCAAAGACCTTGAGAAAGCCGTCGAGTTCGACCAGAGCGCGATGTTCAAAAAGGTTTACGAAGAGGAATACGGTACTTTCGGCGGACATCCCTACAGCATGTTGGTAGGCGATTACGAATTCACCCGTCATCCGCAGGACATGGCATTGCTCGAAAAGATCTCTCAAGTGGCAGCCGCCGCACACGCTCCGTTTATTGCGGCCGCACATCCACGTTTGTTCGATCTGGACAGCTACGCTGATCTTGGTATTCCGCGCGACCTTGCGAAAATCTTTGAAAGTGCCGAACTCATCAAATGGCGTTCGTTCCGTGAATCAGAAGATTCCCGATACGTTACCCTGACTCTGCCGCGTGCGTTAATTCGCCTGCCATACGGTCCGGATACTGTGCCGGTGGAAGGCCTGGATTTCCGTGAAGATGTCGACGGTCGTGACCATAATAAATACGCGTGGACAAACTCTGCCTGGGTTCTTACCGAGCGGATCACCAACGCGTTTTCTCTGCACGGCTGGGTTGCGGCTATCCGCGGCGTGGAAGGCGGCGGCAAGGTCGAAGGTTTGCCAACACATACCTTCAAAACCGACGAAGGCGATATCGCCCTCAAATGCCCAACCGAAATTTCCATTACGGATCGTCGGGAAAAAGAGCTCAACGACTTGGGCTTCATTTCTCTGTGCCATTGCAAAGGCACCGACTACGCCGCATTTTTTGGCGGAGCAACGACCAACAAACCGAAGGTCTACAATCTGGATGCGGCCAACGCCAACTCGCGCTTGTCCGCTCTGTTACCTTACGTTCTGAATGCATCGCGCTTTGCGCATTATTTGAAGTCGATCATGCGGGACAAGGTCGGTAGCTTTATGACCAAAGACAACGTCGCAGCCTACCTCAACAACTGGATTGCAAGCTATGTCCTGTTGAGTGATGATGCAGGCCAGGAAACCAAGTCAAAGTACCCGCTGAGGGAAGCCCGCGTGGATGTTACCGAAATCCCCGGGAAACCCGGCTGCTACAATGCAGTGGTGTTCCTTCGTCCGCACTTCCAGTTGGAAGAACTAACCGCGTCTATTCGCCTTGTGGCGGAACTGCCGCCCCCCGCTGGTGGCTAAAAACTGATATACTGCTTGGGTCGTACTTTGTTACGACTCAGGCAGGCTGTCACTCTCTTAAATGAGGCATGCAAGTGACCTTTAAAATGAAAGGAGTCATACATGGCTGGTGACATGTATATGGAGATAGAAGGAATCAAGGGAGAATCCACTGACAAGGATCACACGGGATGGTTTGAAATCCACTCCTTCTCCTTTGCGGCCAATCAACCCGCATCATCCACTCGCAGCACATCTGGCGGGGCAACGGTTGAAAGGGTTTATCTTTCTGATTTTTCTGTTACTAAATCAATGGACATTGGTACACCGGATATTTCTTCCGCTTGTTGTACCGGTCGGGCGCTCAAAAAAATCACGATTTCCTGCTGGCGTTCAGATGGTGCAGCTGCCAAGCCTGTGCCAGTTGAATACATCAAGTATGTTCTGACCGATGCCATCATCACTAACTATTCCGTTTCCGGCGGTGCTGGCGATATTCCAAGTGAATCGATCTCGTTCAACTACGCGAAGATCACCTGGAATTACCTGCCACAGAAAGAAGGCGGCGGCGGTAAAGAAGGAAACAAAGAATCCGGTTGGGACCTGTTCAAGAATGAAGCGGTCTAAGGATCTTTGGCCACGTAAATCGAAACACGATCCCGCTCGTGCGGGGCTTCTCGACCGTCTGGTCGATACCGATTTAAATTCGGGCGAGGAGCCCCGCCCACAGCGGACCTACACAAAAGACGAGTTATTTCTCTCCATCATTCGCGAAATCGACCGGGTACTCAACACCCGTTGCATTGTTTCAAAAACCGATCTTAAAAAACGCGGCCGAAGCGTCATCGACTATGGGGTCGCCGACACCACAGGCATGAATCCTAATGCCGAGGATGACCACATCACCATCGCCCGCACCATCAAAGAAGCCATCACCCGTTATGAACCCCGCCTCCAACAGGTCCAGGTCTCTGTCGATTCTACCGCCCCCAATGAACGCTCTGTCGTGGTCCGGGTTGAAGGCATGGTCCAGTTGGATCACATTCGAGAACCCGTCTCGTTTCCCATCGCCATTCGAAACGACACAGGCAAAGTGACCGTGAATGCTGAATAGCCAGGACGACCACCTACTTTATTTCCAAAG
>JAJDAX010000185.1 GCA_029261615.1 Nitrospinaceae bacterium | reverse complement strand
CGGTGCAGTTTCCCAGCGAGCACGCAAGCGTGCAAGCCGTGCGTCATCGCTTTTGGCAAGCCGACGGTAGACCTTGTTCTGCCGGCGCGCCCACAAAACCGCGCTCAGCACCAATACGGCACCACACCAGATCCACCAGGTCTCAAACAAACTCATATTCACTGCCGGTCACCCATCTTCTTATCCATTTGGCACACGTGTATTATGATATAGTTTCAGGTACTTGGCGGACGTTTACCGTCTGTCTCTAATTTCAAGGACACCATGAAATCTTCTCGCCTCTTACGTACCGGACCCTTTCTTCTGGCCCTCCTTCTGATTCTACCGCAATGCAGTTCCAAAACACGGGATGAATATATCCAGGAAGGATTGGTCTCCATCGAGGCCAATGACACTCAGGATGCCAAGCGAGCCTTCATGCAAGCTATTGATGCCGACCCGAAACACGCCGAGGGTTACTATCATCTGGGAAGCGTCTTCAATGTCCTTAAGGAATATGAAAACGCCGTTGAGCAATTCAAGATCGCCATTCGCATCGACCCGACTCATTTCGATGCACATTACAGCCTCGGCTATGCTCTCGAACAATTGGGCGATAAACCGGCAGCGGAAAAAGAATACGCTATCTTTCGCCGACTCAAAGATATGTCTAAACAGTTAGAACAAAAACGGCAGCAAACGGGATGAGATTTCCGAAACTTGTCAGAGGGCTTGCGATAATAATAGTCATCGGCCTGATGACCGGCTGTGGCGGCGGCTTTTCTAAAAAACCAAAATCGTCTTCCTCCCGAAATCGAATACCGCAACAGGAAATCAGCGAAGCGCCTCAAGATACCGTTGAAGAAGAAAACGATTTTCTTCCTGAAGAAGACAACGAAAAAACAACGGCTCCCCCCTCGACGCGGCGCGCATTCAATCCCACAAAACTTCCCACCGGATCGCCTTACCGTCCGTCCGACTTGTCGCAGTTGCCGACAACTATCAACCGAGCCGACCGTTCGGCCATGGTGCTGGTGCCAAAAGGATCCTATCTTGTTACCAATCCGGTGCAGGCTTCCGGCGATCCCTTTGGCAACAAGGGAGCGCTCTACCCGGTACCGATGTCTGCGTTTTATATCGACCGTCACGAGATCACCGTCACACAGTTCAAACGTTTGTATGCCGAGTACGATGAAACTACCTTCACTGGCGGCACCCCCTGCCCTGATTGTCCGGCGATGAGCGTCACCCTTGCGGAGGCCGAATCTTATTGCGCCCGAACGGGCAAGAGACTACCGACAGAAGCACAATGGGAAGCCGCCGGGCGCGGCACCCGTAACCAGCCTTATCCCTGGGGCAAACGGTTTGAGAATGATCGTGCCAACCTGAGCGGAAGCGAAGACGGTTCTGCGGGAGCGGCCAAGGTGGGATCCCATCCCGCCGGTGCCAGTGCGTTCGGGTCGATGGACATGATCGGCAATGTCTGGGAGTGGGTGGATAACGGGACACAAATTATGGAACCGCCATCTTTGCTAGAGAAATCTTTATCTGAAAACATCAAGGAAGTAAACGCCGCGTCGGTACCCTCCCGGCCAAAACGTATGGGACTGGTCAAGGGTGGCGGCTACCGTACCACTCCAAAAGTAGCCATCCTGTCGGCCCGACACCAGGTCCCGGCGGACATGCGCAATCCCACCTTCGGCTTCCGCTGCGTCAAACCACATCTTGGAAAGTAATCTTATTCAATAAATTCGGGATCAAAAAAGAGAAGACCGTAACTTGACTTTGGCAGGGGTAAAGTCAAGTTACGGCCTTTGAATCGCGGTGGCTCAGGTTTTGATGAGGGCGAACGCTTAAGAACAACCCGAGGTCGCACCGCAAGAAACGCATTTCAGGCAAGTCCCGTTGCGGACCAGTGTCATCTGTCCGCATTCACCACAAGGATCACCTTCGTATCCTTTCAACTTGGCCAACACCACAGCGGTGTCGGCTTTCATCACGGCAGTCGCAGACGACTTGTCTTTGGCGTGTCCGTTACCATTGCCGTGACCATTTCCGTTTCCGTTACCATGCCCATTGCCATTATCGGGAGTTGTCGGTTCCGGGGCTGTGGTTTCCAGCTTTGGGGCAGAGGCATCCGGCGCGGATGCATCCGGCTTTGTATTGTTATCTTCCGGATAATCCGAATTGTCATCGTGAAGCTCTCCCCCCCGTTGCAGGGCATCGGCTCGCAAATCTTCCGGTGTCACCTGCGCCAGATCATTTCGACCCAGATAGGAAATCGCCAATTCGCGGAAGATGTAATCGATGATCGAGGTTGCCATAGTGATCTTGCCGTTGCCGGTGACTATCCCATTAGGCTCAAAGCGGGTGAAGACGAACGCATCGACGTATTCTTCCAGCGGCACACCGTGTTGCAGTCCAAGTGAAATGGCAATCGCGAAACAGTTCATCAGGCTACGGAAAGCGGCGCCTTCCTTGTGCATGTCGATGAAAATCTCACCCAGTTCGCCGCTGTCATAGTCTCCGGTGCGCAGGTAGATTTTGTGTCCGCCCACCACGGATTTCTGGGTATACCCACGACGGCGCATCGGCAGTTTTTCGCGCGAGCCTTTTTTGATATCCCGTTCGATGTACTTCACAATCGTCTTGGCGGCTTTGACCGGATCCTGCCGTACTTCTTCTTCGTCGAGATCGTCGAACGCGAAATCCTCGCGTGCCACCGAGTTGAGCGGCTGACTGAGTTTGGATCCGTCTCGATAAACAGCGGTGCCCTTCAGCATCAGTTTCCAGGACAACATGTGCGCCTTTTCGACTTCCTCAATCGTGGCTTCATTCGGCATGTTGATCGTCTTGGAAATCGCACCTGAAACAAACGGTTGTGCTGCGGCCATCTTGTAGATGTGCGCTTCGTGACGGATAAAACGTTTTCCGTATTTACCGCATTTATTGGCACAATCAAAAACCGGGTAATGTTCGGTCTTCAAATGCGGCGCCCCTTCTATCGTCATGGTGCCACACACGTGATCGTTAGCTTTCTGAATCGCGTCATCGGAGAAACCGATTTCTTTGAGCAGATTGAAATCGAGAGCGTTGAGACGGTCTTCGCTTAAGCCCAAGGTGTTTTTGCAGAAATCCTCACCCAATACGAATTTGTTAAACGCGAAAGTGATGTCGAAGGCTTTAGGCAACTCGCACTCAATAGTTTCGACCAGTGCATCGGTGAAACCTTTTTCTTTGAGGGATTCGCGGTTGATCCCCGGCGCGTTTTCAAAACTACCTGCACCGACGCAGTAGGAGACAATGTCCTGCACTTGATTGTGGGTGTAACGCAGATTACGGAGTGCCAACGGCACCGACTGGTTAATGATTTTGAAATACCCGCCACCCGCCAGCTTCTTGTATTTGACCAGCGCAAAATCAGGTTCGATACCCGTGGTGTCGCAGTCCATCACCAGACCAATGGTGCCGGTCGGGGCGATGCAGGTGGTCTGGGCATTGCGATAACCATGTTTCTCTCCCAGTTCCAGTGCGTTGTCCCAGGCCTTGCAGGCCGCCTGTCGCAAATACTCTGGACAAAAATCAGGATCGATACCTTGTGGCAAGGTGGTCACGCCTTCGTAATCATGGGTGCCGGAATTGTAGGTAGCGCGGCGGTGGTTACGCATGACCCTCAGCATGTGCTGGCTGTTTTCCTCATAACGCGGGAACGTGCCCAGCTCTTTAGCCATCTCGGCAGACGTGGCGTAGGCGACACCGGTGAGGATCGAAGAAATCGCTCCCGTAATCGCCTGCGATTCATCTGAATCATAGGGAGTCCCGGAAACCATGAGTACCGTGCCGAGATTGGCATAACCCAGGCCAAGGGTGCGGTATTCGTAACTCTTCTGGGCAATGGACCGGCTCGGGAACTGCGCCATCATTACTGAGATTTCCAGGGTGATGGTCCACAATCGACAAGCCGCTTCAAAGGCCGGGATATCAAACTTGCAGGCTTCGGCATCGAAGAACCGCATGAGGTTGATCGATGCGAGGTTACAGGCGGTGTCATCGAGGAACATGTACTCCGAGCAGGGGTTGGACGCATTGATGCGACCGCCCTCGGGGCAGGTGTGCCACTCATTGATGGTGGTATCGAACTGCACTCCCGGGTCGGCACACATCCACGACGCTTCGTTGATACGTCGCCACAAGTCGCGTGCCTTGAGCGTTTTAATCGGTTTGCCCGTGGTTCGCGCGATGAGGTCCCAATCAGCATCGCGCTCTACAGAGAGCAGAAAGTCGTTGGTCAGTCGAACCGAGTTATTTGAATTCTGCCCGGCAACGGTCTGGTAAGCCTCGGATGTCCAGTTGGTGTCGTACTCTTCGAATTCGATTTCCTTCACATCCTGCTGGCCCAATTGAATGATGCGGAACAGGTAGTTCTCCGGCACATAATCGCGGCAGGCATTGCGCAGGGCTTTCTTCAGTTTCTTGTTCTTTTTGACGTCAAAACGTTCGGCGTTGTTTTCCCAGGCCCAGCATGCGGCGAGGACCGCTTTTAAATGCCGGCGACAAATCTTGCTGCCAACCGCAAGAGCGGCGACCTTACGTTCTTCTTTTACTTTCCATTCGACATATTCTTCGATATCCGGGTGGTCGACATCCAGCGTGACCATTTTTGCGGCTCGGCGCGTGGTGCCGCCAGACTTGATAGCCCCTGCGGCTCGGTCGCCAATTTTGAGGAAGCTCATCAGGCCTGAGGATTGTCCCCCGCCTGAAAGCGGTTCTCCTGAACCGCGCAGTTTCGAAAAGTTGGTGCCTGTGCCGGACCCATATTTGAACAGGCGCGCTTCATGCGTCCAGAGGTCCATGATGCCGCCCTCACCAACGAGGTCGTCATTAATGGCCTGGATGAAACAGGCATGAGGTTGTGGGCGCTCGTAGGCGGTTTTTGATTTCTGGGTGACTTGGGTTTCAGAATCGGTGTAATAGTGGCCTTGCGGGGGACCTTCGATACCGTAGGCCCAATTCAGCCCGGTGTTAAACCACTGAGGGGAATTGGGGGCTCCGCTCTGGGTAGCCAGCAACCAGAACATTTCGTCGTAGTAGCTTTTGGCGGCTTCCTCGGAGGAGAAAATACCCTCTTTCCAACCCCAGTAGGCCCAGCAACCTGCCATACGGTGAAACACCTGGCGGGAATCGTTTTCCCCCTTGAAACGCTCGGATGCGGCCAGGGATGCCATGGCTTCGGTATCGGGTTCAGAAGGACAAAGCCACTCTGGCACCCCTTCTTCCTTACGACGCCGGGTTTTTACTGGTATCCCGGCCTTGCGAAAGTATTTCTGAGCCAGGATATCGACCGCTACCTGCGACCAACCCTCGGGCACAACCACCTTGTCCATTTCCGAGACCACCGAACCATCTGCATTGGTGATTTTGGAGGACCGTTCTTCGAATCGGGGGCTCCCGTAAGATTTTTCCGAGGTCTCTGTAAAGTAGCGGGGGATTTGCATATATTGCTCCGGCAGGTAAAAAGTTTCTAACTATTGTGTTTAAAGGTCTTCTAAAAATCTGTTTTGAGGCTCAACAGTAAAACGACCCTCGATACGCCATATTTTGTACCGGTCAAAATTATGGCCACAACATGTTGTATTGTCAATGATAAATTTGAACGCGAACAGCATATCAAATTTTAAGAATTCGGAAACCTTTTCAAAATAAGTCTTTAATAATCAAATGCCTGGATTTCCGGCTTTTTCTTCTCAAAATGTTTCTCACAGCAAAAATCGGGGTACAAAATGGGGTATAGGCAGAATGCCCTTAAATTAAGCCTTAACAAAGGTGGAGTCCTTTAAAAAGCCTGATTTATAAGTAGTTTTTTGATGGTACGGTGGGAAACCACTAAGAATCAGCCTTGGAACCCTGTGGACTACGGGAAATCCTTGAAAACAAGCCGTATTTTTTGTGGGAGGTGGCTAAGGTTTATGTTTTTTAGCTCCCAAACCCGTTCCCCATTAGTTAGCCCATAATTAAAAGGAGATGCTGGATTGACTTCAACTTGCCCTGAAATGACCCAAATATCCTTATCCCTGGCAATTTTTGGCTAAAATAAACCAACCCTGGCCAAAATTCCCACAAATTAACCTCAAAATCACTTAACCTAAATCTCTAAGATATTAAAATCCGATCCAAAAAAATTTTAAAATCAATCACTTCCGGTCCGGTTTGATAAATTTTTTATGGCACTAAATTCAAAAACTATAATTCTGCTTTTGCTGGGAATAATAATCTGCGGAGTTATTTATTTTCTCATCTTCCAAAGGCGGAAATCAAAAGTTCAGGCTCAACAGGACTTACAATTCCATTTAACCCAAATTTTCGCGGACCTTACCCATTGGGACTCTGCGATAAAAAATATTCTTGAAGTTATTTGTAAGTACATGGGTTGGGATTTTGCGTCTTATTGGGAATTGGAAAAAAGGAAAGGTGTCATTTATTCCAAAGCCTGCTTTAAGACTGACAAACCGGGAATAAATGCCTTTGAAGAAGTCACCTTAAACACCAGGTTTCATAGAGGCATCGGTTTACCCGGGCGTGTCTGGGAAAATAATGAACCCGCCTGGGTCCCAAATGTTTTGAAGGATTCCAACTTTCCCCGTCTTCCCATGGCACGGGAGGCAAACCTCCATTCCGGATTTTGCTTTCCTGTAGTATCAGAAAAAGATGTAATAGGCGTTATCGAAGTCTTCACCTCCCAAATCCATAAACCCAAACCGGAGTTGGTAAAAATAATCGCTGTTCTTGGAAGCAGAATTGGCCAGTTTCATCAGAGAATCCATTCTGAGGAAGAACGCAAACGGCTAATCTCTCAACTTCAGGTAGCAAATGAACTTCTACATCAGACTGCCCGTACGGATACGTTGACCAATTTACCCAACCGGCGAAGTCTTGTGGAAAGTATTGAAAAGGAACATGCCCGCCACCTTCGAACGAAAAGACCTCTCTCTTTTATCATGGGAGATATAGACCTGTTTAAGCAGATAAACGATTCTCTTGGCCATGATGTGGGGGATTTTGCCTTGTCTCATACCGCATTAATTTTAAAAGAACATTGCCGACAACATGACATTATTGGCCGTTGGGGTGGAGAGGAATTTCTCATTATTCTACCGGACACTGATTTGGACGAAGCCATTAATCTAGCCGAAAGGTTACGCTCATCGGTGGCTTTAGCTCCTTATCAACTTTTGAATAAAAGTTTTTCGGTAACCATTTCTCTGGGAGTCGCGACCCTTCAGGAAAACCAACTTCCCAGCCAATGCATTAGTCAGGCAGACCAAAATATGTACGTCGCTAAAGGTAAGGGAAGAAACCAGGTGGTGCCTTCTTCCTATGAAAAAGAGACTATGAATGAAATGTAATGATGACTAGATGTCTGAGAGAACTTGGTACATCCTAGTTTTCCAGAATCTCGACCTGCACTTTGCCGAGGAACTCCATCAGTTTGATTGCGCCCTGATAATTGCCCACCGACAGTTTAATATGCGTTGCATCCACAGCGTCTTGCCCGAAGGTCGGGTCGAGTGCGCGCCACTCACCGACATACACTTCCGGCCAGGCGTGATATAAAAACCCTTTGTATTTAGTTGAGTAGACCAAGCCGTTCACCACCCGAGTGGGGATTCCCTCGGCTCTTGCCAACGCGGTGAACAGGTTAGTGTGGGACTGACATTCGCCGCGCAGGCTATTCAGGGCATCGAGTGCGGTGAAAGAATCGACCATGACCTTTTCAAGTTTCTCATGCACCCAACGGTTGATGAGCAATGCCGCTTTCCACGCATCGGGTTCCTTACCGACAATTAACCGCGCCTGCCCTCGAATGAGGCCGTTGCGTGACTGAATTTCCGCCGCTTCTTCCATATATTTCGGATCTGGCACGTCGGCGACGGGGTGAGTCGGTCCCGGTTTCAGCATTGGGGATTCACGATTAATCTCAACCGTGGCCTTGAATCCGCCCTGCCCATCCGGCTCCGTTTTCACTATTTTCTGGCGTTGATCCTGGGGCACCGAATCCGCTTTTTGAAGCGCCGACATTTTCAATTTAAGAACCGGCAGGTTGCCCGGATCGTTGATCAATCGATTCGGCGTGACCAGACTCAGCGTGATGAAGTTGGATACGGAAATAGCTTCCTCGCTCAGGCGCTGTGCCTGTTGTTTGTCTTCCTGCAGCGACTCAAACCCCTGCTGCGTACTTTCGCGAAGAACCGATCCGTCCGGTGACACCCACAACGTCGTTTTCATTCCCGCATATTCCTGCTCAACCACCACAGCATCAAGACTCTTCCCGTCAATGTCCGTTTTTTCTTTTCGCAGAATTTCATACTTCATCGGGACAATCATCTGGAACGGTTCGATAAATAGCTTTAGCGCTCCTTTTTTGCCGACTTCAAGTCCCTCGTCCAAAATCGTTAGCCAAGCGGTTGAAGACGGCACAACATCCTCCGAAAACTTCATCGATTTTGTTTTCTGGTATCCACTGGTGGTCACTTCATATTCAAGCTGGCCATCCACCAGGCTTCCGATCACCCGTTGACGGCTGCCCATGATTTCCTGCAGGAGGGAAAACTTTTTCAAACGAAGCTTTTCATCCAGAGTGGTGACTTGCGAAATGATGGTGGTCTGGTTCTCCCCGGCGGCTTTTAAGCGAAAAAAGACACGTGTGTGCACCACCACGTCCTGACCCTGCCTTTCCACCCGGCTGTGAGTAAAACCGAGCTTGTGTCCTTTAAAATAAGTTCCGGCCCATTCGTCACGTTCCTTAAGCGCAAGAGGCGATGCGGCATAGATGGGAACACTGGTGGCAATCCCGAGGGTTATCAGAATTAGCAATGTAATATTTTTCATGAAACAAGATTAACAGGGTGGCGGCGAAAAACACAAGCCGCACTTTAGATCTTATGGAGTGGTTTTCATTGGCCCTATGAGAATTGTGCCCTTATAATAATTATCCCGGCACACAACCCAAAAGGTCACCGATTGGCGGCGGCCCGAAACTTCAGGAGGTGGCAATGCTGATCACCAACACCGAGATTATCCCGGGAAAAACCATCAC
>JAJDAX010000184.1 GCA_029261615.1 Nitrospinaceae bacterium | reverse complement strand
TTTTGGGAGCCTGATGATTTCAGCCTGATTACTTTTATGAATTGCTACTAAGTTCTCTCGTTGTTGCTCAGGGCTCATAGCTCGAAACTCAGCCACCTCCATATAATCAGCTAGCCAAGTTTGCCTTGCGCGTCTTTGCGATAGATCTGCTTCTTTCTTTCTCACAATAGCTCCCTGGCTTCGTTGAATTGTTGGTTAAGAGTCATTTACTTCTTCTCCGTATTTACTGGCAACAATGCAACGGCATATGGCTATTAGTGGGGTTTCTCCAAACACTTCCTTAGTCCCTGCTTTGTGCATTAAGGCGAACCAATTATCGCTATACAAGCATTTCCTTAATTCTATTGTGTACTTCTCAATCAACGGCCCTCCTTGTTGCCACCTGGTAGAAGGCTTGAAACTGACATATATTGGTTTGCGTAATACTTCTACAGTGGAATAGCCCATTGTTGTTTTTCTTATTCTAGGAAGCTTTTCACCCTCTGCCTTAGCCACCCAATAATCCAATTCTGCTCCGGTTAATTCAGCTACTTTCATTCACTCTCTCCGCTTTCAATGTTTCACGATAAACCTATAAACCCCAATCCGTTGTGGTTTCTATACTTATCCACAATAAATCTACTACCCGTTGTGGTTTTGTTATTCATAGCTTCTAATACTCTCTGCGTCCGTGTCTGCGCCCCTGCATTTTCTCATGGTAACGTTCCTCAAAAACTGAATAGAGCCGTGAGACTTCTTCTGCAAGCTCACACAACCAGTACGGGTAGGCTCCTTTGTTGCTTCCTCTGGTTGCTTCCAAAGTAAATTCATAGGTCGAATATTTACAGGGGCATTTATTGCATTGTTTGTATCTCCACACATAGAACTCAAGTTTCCTCGAATCTAATACTGTGCTTTTTTGGCTTTGGCATTCTGGGCAACACATTCGTCTGTCATGGGGTTATGGGCTGATTAGGACGGTTTTATTGTCATGCTCTCAGGATCGCTTTCCGCTTGCCGTTCTTAATTTGACGATACCCTTTATTGTTGTGGTGTCTGTGTGTTTTCATTTAATACCTGTCTAGCATTTGCCATGCCTACCCCTGAATGTATCCAGCATTGAGTGCAATAAACCTCTCCCTTTTCAATCATGTAATAACCTATCCCTGAACCTATATTGATCGTCTCAGAGCATTCTTCGCAAATAGGATAAGGTTTTATATTCTTGTTCATTTCAAAACCTCCTCAGTGCAGACAGTATTGGGGCAGGTGATGCCTTCAGCACAGCAATCAACTAAATTACTATCACCATAATCAGGCCAGAAATTAAAGATAATGAAGTAGGTCAGCACAACAACGAAAAGGAAGAAAAAGCCCTGGAACCTGTAATAGCATTTGTCGTCTTCAGTCATCACGCCATCCTCGCTAGGGGGTTAGTCATTTTTAATACCCTTTCCTTTGAATTGAAACATTGTAATGGATAGCGTTGCGTTCTCTTGATAGCTTTGGCGGGCATATCTCACCGCTTACCAATTTAGCGTTAAGATCTTCCCAGCACTTTACAGAGCACGTTGTTAAGATGTCTTCAGGACAAGTTTCTTCCATCAAAATAGAACCGTAAGATTTCCAACTCTCATCCCATCTGCCGATACGACCGCAAATATCACAAATCCATTCTCTATATGCTGGCAATTTCTGGTATAGGCTCATGCTATACTTCCTCCTGGGTTATGCCGCCTGTGATTAGAAACATAAATTTTTTCTGTAAATCTTCAACACTTTCGGCTACCAATGAAATACCGCCATTGGACTCAACATCTTCCAAAAACTCTCTCTGTTCGTCGGTTGGTTCTTTACCTTTTTGCTTGCATTCAACAGCTAAAAAATGCCCGGCTGTCATTTGCCCGATAATGTCCGAGCAGCCAACGAAGCCAAACGACACTGGTTTCCCCGTGCCTCTTGATTTCAATGTGCCTGTGTTTATCCTCTCCGCCCATGCCACCCAAGGATTAAGCTGTAAATATTCCAGACAGGGTTTAACTATGTCTGCCGTCTCATTCACTTCATGCCCTCAATATTTTGAGTCCATAACTGCTGTTATAACATCGTCACCAAAAGGTAGTTCTATGTCTCGTTTTTTAAACCACTCGATCATATCGAGCCATAAATCACGTTGACTACCAAACGCCTCAGAGAAGGCGTGTCTATGGTGAGTTACATTAAGCGAGTCGTTACTGCTTACATCATGTAGACTGAAGGGCAAAGGGATTACAAACCACGGACCAATAAGGACTTTGTTCTGCTTATATGTTCTTCCGGCAACATGATGGTATTGGATAGGCTCAGTTTTCATCCCTCCCCCTAATACAGACCCACGAACCTTAACGTATTGGGCTATGAGTTCGTGCCACTGTTTCTCTGGTGTCTTCTGTGTCATGTCTATTTATTCAAACAATAAATATCATCGTTTCTATAATTCGTTGCACAAGCCGCTTCTCTTGCTGTCGTGCCGTTATTTACCATAGACGACATCGTGGTAAGCTGAGCTTTCTCAGCACTAGCGCGACTATATTCGGTAGACTGCTCGCATCCAGCAAACAAAGTCATTAAAAAACAAATGGTGATAAAAAAATGCTTGAATTGCTTTACCCAGAATTCACTCTCGCTCATCTATCAATCTCCTCTGTTAACTGGTTTATAAATATTTCACCGTTTTACATTGCTTACATTCTTTTCTTACAATTTGTTTTACCTTGTAAGTAATTCCGTCGATTAAATATTCTCGCCACTTCCAAAAGCGAATAACATTTCTAGCCCTTGTCCCGCAATAACGACAATTAAAAAAATACTTTGGGCTTATTCCTAATAACATCATTGCCCTTGTCTCCTATCTATTAAACCGGCTTGGGAATTCAACGTATTCAATCTCAAATGTCTCACATAGAAACTTCATCATCGCTTCCCATACTGCTGAGGGTTCTACGGTGTCCTGTTCCGTAGTGGACTCGTTGCCTGTCATGGCTTTCATTACGGGGCGGTACATGTACTCCTTAACGATATAAGGGGTGACTGGTACGTCTAAACGCTTCTCTACCACTTCCAGGTATTGCTTGAAGTCAATACCCCTTGCGTCGAACTGTTCAGCAATTAACCCGAATCCTTTATGCAAGGCCGCGTTTTGAGTTAGCGTCCTTGGCGGGTGTGTTGGGTAATCGGAATCGTTTACTGGTTCGGCCATCTTGTTACTCTGACGTGTTTTGGTTTACCAAAATATTTATTCACTTGTAAAATTAATTCCGCAAAATCAGGGAACTCACGCTGTATCTTTTTCCAAAGTTGTTTCTTGCTCATAAAATTTCTCTCTCGCTTCTGCGTCAAGTCGAGCACCTAAGTTGTCAAGCTCTAGTTCGCTAGGGTTTATTTCTACTGAAGTGTTGCGTTGACTTTCAGTAGCCGTAGTAAAGACCCGTTTACCAAATAACTTTACATAACGAAGGTGGTAGTCGTAGTGAGATTCATCTTTCATTTTTGGGAGTCTTTTGTGCGCTTTGTCGATCCCTTTTCTGAGTAAATTTAGAGCCTCACCTGAACAATGCTGCCATCGACACTCAAGACAGATAAATTTTTCTTCGTTACCTCTGGTTAAATTTTCAGTCGTTTGACACATCACACACTTAAATCTTGCCGCTATTTCTCTAAGTTCGCTTGATGCTGTGGTAACATATTCATCATCCCAACTGTCACCATTAAAATACGCCGCTGCCATTGCCCAATTAGGAACAAATTGCTGTGCTTTCCTCTGTAATCCGTTGTACCGCTCCTTCTCTGATAGCATGAGAAGCACATACTCAACAAAATCATCTTCAGTCTTGCCTTCATTACTTTTTAGCCACCTTTTTTCAGATCTATAAAAAGCTATTTTCCCTCTAGCCTTACCGTTTAGGTTAAAAGTTCTGTACTTAGCCCAAACTTTGTCAAACCGCTCGTCTTTTGTCACTTAAACTCCTCTACCCGTTTATTTCATGCACCGCCAAGCCGTATGTGACATAACATACTTAACAGCCCCGCAAGGCTAATTCCTCTCTCACTTATCACTCACCTATTTAGAGTTGGCCTTCTCGACATTACTTGTCACTTAAAGAGTGTTTACAGGGAAAGCGGTGAATCAACCTACCTTCCCTCCCCTGGCTTTGAATAAAGGGGCGGCGACTTGTTTATAGCCATGTCGCTACTGGCCCTACATAGTTAACGTACTACCTCTTGGTTACTCGAAAACGGCCTCTTCAAAAAATTACTGCTTATTTTTAATTTGCAGGAATATCGAATTCCTGAACTTTTAGCCAAGCATCTTGCTTGATGGTTATTAACTGTTCTTTACGCCCACAAAATAGGCATCTTCTTTTGTCGTTAAATGGATGCTCCCAGACGTGGCCTAAGATTTTGCATACTATCTCTGGGCCTTTATATTTAATCATTCTTCCTCGTGAGCTATCTCATGACACGAATGGCAAAGAGCTACTAATTCAAAAAGTAATTCATTACCAACATGCTTATAAGTTGTGTGATGTGCTTCGGTTGCTTTTTCATTTAAACACCCTTCGCATAAATGGTTTGCTCGATTTAATACTGCAAGCCTTTTCTTTTTCCATTCATTGGAATTCAGGTATTTTGAATACTCATCCCACCACTGTTTATCAGTATTTGTGTTTATTTCTTCGATACCTTGTCGATATAACGCATCCCACTTTTCTTTTATCTCGTTGTCAAAAAACAATGGTTCACAATTGCCATTAATCTCTATAGCGCGAACCCTAGTTATCGGACTACTTGTAGGTTTGCCACAAGTCAGACATTGATATACATACTGAACAGAGCCGCCTTTAATTATTCTTTTTCTTATATCTTTTATTTGGTGAACACAATTTCTTGATTCTATAAAGGAATTAATTAAGTTAACCTTGTTTAATCTTAAGCCTTGCATCACTCCTCCTCCTGCTCTTTGTTCTGTAGGGCTTCCGTGAATGATTCAACCATTAAACACTTGGGACATTCTGGCTCGTAGTCTTTTCCTCCATGCCCAAGAGAAATTAATTCTCTAACCTCTTCCAACTCCTTTACCTTTTTCTCAAGGGCTTTGATCGTTTCGTCTGCAACACTTAATGTCCGAGAAATCGCGTTTCTTACCTCTACTTCTGCTTGGTAGTCTGAGTATTTGACGTAATCACCATTGTCATCTTCTTCCATTGGCGGCCCATCACGATGTATCCTTGTTGGTATACCTAAATCTTTTCTACCTACTATTGTTGCTTGAACCGTACATGGGCTGTGATATCGCTTCACATCACTCATATCACCCGTCCTCCTGTGATAGGTGGTTGATGACACGGTTAATTATTTCTTCTGTTAAATCTTTTACAGCTTCAAAACTTTGTAAGCATAGAAGACTTTTCTCTTCCTCCAACCAAGCTATCAATTCCTGTTTGTAGGCTTGTATTGCTTCATCAGCTACAAAAAAAACCTCATCTTTCGACCACCTAACTAGTGCCGCTTTGTTGGCAATCTCTCTTCGGCGCTCAGGCGATAACTTTTTAGCTCTGGCCTTACCTCCTTTCTTTCCGCCTAACCTACCCAGTTCAACAGCATGTGGGTTTTTATCATCCATCAGCACCCCTCCTCATGAACAGGATCATTATGGTTAATTCTTCTAACCAAGCTTTTAACCCGTAGTTCTTCAAGACATTCAATGCTATAATCATTAGCTTCAAAACAATGGCCGCAACAAGGTGAAGGTAGTCCGCCAAATGCCGCATATTGGCTTACTTCTGTAAAAGAACCGCCAGAACTAAAAGGCTGTTTACAAACTACGCAATCCATCACCCCTCCCCCACTACCGTATAACCGCTCATGAATGAATGCCTTTTAAGTCGGGAGCATCAAAACCGTGCTCAACACCATGCTCAAAGCAGTAATCAAAACCGTCTTCATAACCGTCTTCATAACCACAACCATCACTACCACATATAAATATATTTCCTGGCTCATGAAACCTATGGTGGTCACATAATTGTTTATCGCAGGTAGTTTCCGGGTATATATACTTACCTTCTGGCCCTTTAATAGGCTGGTCGCAAAGATACTCAGCGTCCCGGTGACAGTAATAACAAGTTTCAAAATTCACATTCTATTCCTAGGGCTTGCCGTTATGGGTGACGTGGTAGGTCATGCGGTTCCCCTAACTTCTTCTAATGTCGCAACTAATCTAAGAGGCCCACCATCTATTTCCCTCGCCCAATACACCATGCCGGACTTACCATGTCCTTTCACATTATCGACAGCATTTAATGGGGGTGTCTGGTGTGATTCATTCTTAACTAAAATATCTAAACTCCCGCCGAATAATCCCACTGGGCATTTTTCAGGACTGTTGTGCCCCCTATCTTTCAATGCCGGTATTTCGTTTTGGTGAAGGAATAAAATCCAGACTGGCCAACTGCTTATTACGGATACGTCTCGGTAATGTTGATAGTGTTTCAGATCAATCCCAGTCACCCATTTTTTCGTTTTACGGTGCCAACTAAATACAGTCTTATGTTTTGCTTCTATCCAAGTTACAGTGTCAACGATCAACATATCGGGCGCTATTAATTCACAATGGTCTGTAAATAACTGCGGGCCTTTCCCTGTATGCTTTTCTATCTGGTAAACAGGCATTACAATCCTTCCTCTTGACTTCAACCATCTAGCGATAAGGCTCTCACCTACCTGTCCTTGTTTTAATGCGCTTTCAAAGCCCACTCTTAAAACAAACCCCATACTGGATAAATTCATTTATGAACGATTGTGGACGACTGCCGAAGTAAATAATTGCCTGTCCTTGTAAAGGTGCACCAGACGGATCGCCGTTTTTATCTATAAATTTAACGCGTCCTTTTAGGAAACAAACCGCGCCACATGTCTCTAATAATGGTTGCAACCAATTTGTTTCCGTGGCGTTATTCACAAGCACAACAGCTTGTTTAATATTAGGAATTTCGTTGATTAATTTTTCTGAAAAATAACTAATCAATGGTTGCGCATAAGGAGGATTCAACCAGACGTTTCCAGCCCAGTTGTGTTTTAATCCATCATTTTCCTGTGTGAAATAGGTTTTAGCTTTAACCGTTTTATTTGCCACGGCACTTGAAGCAGGATCAAGATCAATTCCTTTCATTGCTTTCCTTGCAGACTCAATAAATTCCTTTGGGGTATACCATTCGTTTTCACCGCTGTTATGGGACACATGAACCCCTGATTCCATATCAATTAGGCTTCTTACTTTCTCCTGTCTTTTTTGCCGTTCTTTTTCTTTTTTCTCGGTGTCAAGGAGTTTTTTGCACCAGCGACTTATAGTTCGCCTAGTAAATCCAAATTGTTGACAGTACTCATCTGCTTTAATTCGGACAGTACTGTCCGAATTAGGTTTCCCGGGACTATAGTTCGCCGAATAGTTCTCCGCAAACGCCGCCTGTTCTTCTAATTTATCGTTAATGGCCTTTTCCAAGGCTCCATAATCCTTGATCTTTTCGGCAATCTTTTCGGCGGCTTCCAGGGAATGAATCCGCATTGCGCTTTCTTCTGGATCAAATACTTCCAAATTAGTTGATTGTTTTGGGATTAGTTGAGCTTTGGTCATGACGGAACCCTTGCGTATCTGTTATCTCTAAACGCGCCACTCATACAGTAAAGATGTTCAATATCAGCGGCGGTGATTACTTCTCCCGTGTTAATTTTCTCAAGAAGTTTGTCAACATAAGATTCCATGTACCGGCTTAATTCGCTTGGAGTCATGTTGTCGAGTAAAGCCCGATTAAACATGTACCCAATCCTTCTGATCGCTTTTTACTAATTTCCTTTCCGTCCCGTACTTGTGTATTTCATAACCCCTGTAGCTGTCCTGATAAACCTTTAACTTGACGTAGAGATCAGGCCACTTACCCGCTTTCTCTTGAATGGTTTGCCATGTCTTATACTGCTTGTCGGTGACTGAGATGGTTTTCACGCCTTCAGGGGCGTTCTTGATATACGTATCCAGGTGGAATAGCAGGGCGGCCTGAGGATCGGTAAGGGTCTTTTTCATCAGTCCTCAAACTCTAATTTATTAGCGTCTAGGGTCTTCATATACTGCTGTGCCATCTTAATAACCCCGTCAATCTTCTCAGGGTCAAAGCATCGGTGATTACTCGGGACAATTTTTACGCCCATTTCATCAAATAAGCGGGCAAGTTTTTCTATGCTTACGTTTACTTCCCCTTTTTTCATCTTTGTAATCATGGACGTATCGGCGTATCCAAGCACTTCAGAAGCCCGTATGTCTCCTATGCCATTCAAAGCCTTTCTAAATAACTGGTCTGACTTGATTGCGTTTGAATGGGGCATGTAAAAAAATACGCCTATATGAACAGTGAATTGAAAAGTGGCCTCTCACCACATCGGGCAACCAATCTCAACGCACTCAATCCTCTAAGGAGGGTAGGTTCAGGGGTCATTGAGATCATTGCAGGCCGCGACATTGCCTTGACGCGATTTAACCCCCTGAAAAGGAAGCGGGATTCAGGTCGCTTTCTAGGCAAACTTGGCCCTAACAGCCAATCTGACATACGATTCAGTTGCCGCGTCGCCGCACCTGTCACCCGCATAAAGTTAAAATTAGAAAAGCCGCCCGAAGGAGTGGGCGGCAAAGCCCATGCAAACAGGGGATTAGTTATGCAAGGGGGTTGGGGATTCATGCGGCCCTCTTATTACGTTTAGAGGGAGGCTTTATTCCTTTTTCAGTTAAATAGTTATAAAGATTTTGAACACGGGTAACGCTTGCATTTGGCGTTTCCCCATTAATGAAATATGTATACCAACGTTTAGATATTTCATGATCTTCACAGATTTGCGGAATCGGGATATCGGCCCGTTTCGCCATATCAATAGTGTCGTTTAGTAAGTCCATAGGGTATTTTGCAGAATTTTGCAA
The DNA here is from genome assembly GCA_029261615.1 of Nitrospinaceae bacterium. The sequence goes on along the minus strand of JAJDAX010000184.1, from coordinate 8,794 downwards.
TTAAAAGTCAAGCAAAACTTTGCAATTTGCAATATTTTAATTTATCAAGGACTTACAATAGAGAGATGAAAAAAACCTATAAAACTATCTTTGCAGACAACCTTAAGGTGTTGCTCAATCTCAACGGAACAGAGCGAGAGATAAATAATAGGACAATTGAAATTTCAGCTAAAGCAGAAAAACTTGGTCAAAAAGTATCAGTGCGTACCATCAAAAACGCTATCGAAGAAAAACACGCGGTAGGGATAGACAAGATGGATGCAATTGCCGCTGGCTTAGGCGCCCCCCTCTGGGTAATGTTAATCCCAGGTCTTGACGCAAGCACTATCATGGCTATGCCAGAAATAGCAAAAGCTTACCTTAATACTGACGATAAACAGCGGGAATTTATACTACAAGCTGCTAGAAATGCTATTCGTTAACTAAAGTTACTTTTTGCATCATCTACCAAATCATTTATAACCCAAAGTATATTTTCACAATCTGCTTCATCTGGATTTAAGAGTAAAACCTGAACAAGCGATCCTATTTGCTCAAGGTTATAATAAACGCGAATACAACCTGTTCCTTTGTCCATTTTTATTATCCTCTACCGAATTTTTTTCAGACACGTATAAGCTTATTATAGTACCTATTATGTGAAGAAATACGACAATCCGCCTGGGAATATCTAATTCTTTGTTTTCTGATTTAATTTCTTGTAAAATCAATTATTTGCAAAATATTGCAAATTAATACTTGCATGTCTTGCAAAATATTGCAATACTATCTCCCATACCCCACAACTTAAACCCCCATGCGGAGGAATAACTATGAATTTTGTATCAATCCTTTTAGATGAGACAGGCTCAATGTCAGGCCAAGAAACACGTGTAGTTACAGGGATAAATGAATACATAAACAAGCTCAGAACAGAAATTAAAGACGATGACTGCAAGGTTATGCTTAATCTGTTTGACAGTGAACGCTGGGATACTTTCTTTGATGGCGATCTAAAAGATTTCCCAAAAATGGACGAAAAAGATTACAACCCCCAGGCCATGACCCCTCTGAACGATGCAATTGCCAAGGTCATTTCAGCAATGAAAGTTAAAGCTGTAAATGGGGACAAGGTAATTATTGTTATTGACACTGATGGACAAGAAAACGCCAGCAAGGAACACAATGTTGAAAGCATAAAAGCACTTGTTGCTGAATGTGAGAAAGAAGGATGGGCATTTATATTTATGGCGTCCGGTATTGACAAACAACAAGCAATAAATGTTTCGGTACAGGCCGAATCATTAGGCGTAAGTGATAGCAATACCGTTGTTGGTGATCATTCCGTGCGTGGAGCCATGTATCAGTCTTCTGCAAGGGCCTCTTCTCAATATTTTGCTGGCACCAAATCAAACACAAATCTATTCGACGAAAAGGATAAACCGACTACCGACAGGAAAAGTGAAAGTTTCCATCAAGGTTCAGATCAATAAATAGCCCACAACTACCTGGAGATAGAGGAATGAAAAGCGTAAGGCTAACCGACAGACTCAGAAACCAAATTTTAAGAGCCATGCTGGCTAAGGCGAAGTTTCAGTCCAAAAAGGAAAAGATTAAGAAACGGGAGGAGGCTTTATTTCTTACCTTACGTGATTTTACCTTAGGGAAAAACAAAGGGGCTTATCTATCACTGCCCGGCAAATTACAACAACACGAACTTGGCATTCAAATAACAAGCGTTCCCGGACATCACTGGGAGCATGTTTCATCCACGCAAAGACAACCCTGTCCTATAAAACGAATCATTTTCGGCGATCTCAATAAATCAATACAAACAAAATTGATCAAGCTCCTTGACGACAGGGCTGCGGTTGACGCAGAAGACAAAGAAATAAGACGTAAAGCTAAATCAGTCCTCGCCTCCTGCTCTTCCACTAAACAACTTATAGAATCGATGCCTGAAGCCAAGGAGTTTCTTCCAGAAGACCTTGCCAAGAACTTGCCGATTGTATCTAAGGAAACTGTAAACGAACTAAGGGCCGCACTGAAAGCCGCCTAACCCATTAAGGAAAAGACAATGAAAGAGACAGTAGAACATACACCGTTACCTTGGAAAGCTAACTGCTTTGGGATTTATTCGGAAACTACACAAGACAGGATAGCCCATACTGGCGGTCAGCTTATCCCTCCTGGCCCACGCTCTCAAGAGGCAGAAGCCAACGCCCAATACATCGTCACCGCCTGTAATGCCCATAAGGGGTTAGTAGAGGCTTTAAAGCTGGCAAGAAAAATAATTAAACCATTCACGCATGAAGCCGATTGTTCTGATGCCCCTGGCGACCTTATTGGTGCTGATTATCAATGCCAATGGTGTACTACATATTTTCAAATCAACAAAGCCCTCACCCTAGCAAGGAAAGGATTATGAAGGCTGACGCTTTAGATAAAATACGAGAATATCAACGCACAGCTATCGGACTACAAACATTCTTTGAAAAATACAAAAAGACAACATCCGAACCGAGCTGCGACAAACATCATGCAGAATTTAACGACGATAACAGATTCACCGTGTTCAAACAGGAAATATTTTTTTCTGGCTATACAGGATACTACGGTAATTCATCCTGCTCAACTTTCAACAACATGATTAACGATGATGCCGCTAAAGAAGCGTTTGTTGAAGTTTTAAACAAAAACAAAGAAAAAATATTTGCAGAAATGGCGGAAATTTTAAACCAAAAAGCCAAGGGGTTAACGCAAGAAGCGGAACAGGAAATACAAATATTTAACGAGTTAATCGAAGAAGTTAAGTCTCACGCAATGATAGCCGAGTCAAATAAATCATGAAGAAGGAAACAGCCAAAGCCTTAGAAGACTCTATAGCCCATTGGGAGCGTATGAGGGGGTTTGAGGGTGTTGAGGAGTTTGATAAGGAATCGATAGGCGATCGCTACTGCGACCTTTGTCAGTTATTTCTTCATTGGGGGTGTCTAAACTGTCCTGTTTCCGAAAAGTCAGGAGAAATGTCCTGCAAGAAGACCCCTTACCCTAGCGCCGAAATTGCTTTTAAACGTTGGCTCAGAAAAGGAACCAAAAAATACCGCACCATCTGGCGTAGAGCCGCTACCCGTGAGATTAAATTCCTTAAATCGTTGAGGGAGGAATCATGACCTGCCACTCCTGCAAACGAACCTTTATCAAGACTGAGCCTTCTGATAACCGACAATCATTAAAACGTCGTTTAGAACTTCGTGACGACCAGTTCTTAAGAGAAGTCGTCTACACCACTGAAAAACACGTTACTAATCGTATACGAAACAAAGCTATCAAGCACTACAACGAGACAGCGAGGTTAGAGAAATGAATAGTGAAGACTATCTGGACGCTTTTGAATGTGGCTCAACGGATTGGGTAACAAAAATGACAAAGGATGAACTTGAAGAACATTTATCTCATCTTGTCCACCTTCTCAATGATGAGGAAAACGATTTATCCGTCAATGAAATCAATCGTCATTATATGGAACGTGCCGCCGAGCAATTTGCAGAAGATGAAAAGAGTTGTGCGGCTGAGTCACGTTGGGACGATAGAAAAGAAGATGTTTATCAGGAGGCATCATGAGCGAAATGCAAACAAGCGAACTAGTTGAAAACATATCATCCTTTCTCGGGCAGCACGAAAGGCAATTTGCCGAACTAAACGAGAACTGTATCAATCCCCTGGATTTTGCTAAAGAGTGCGAATTTGCCAAACAACAATTAATGAAGAATGATTACACCCTATCAGCCGCTAGAAGCAATCCTGATAGCCTACAATCTGCAATCTTCAATGTAGCCGCTATTGGTATCAGTCTGAATCCTGCAAGCGCTTATGCCTATCTCGTTCCGCGCAAAGTTAATAAGCAACCTAGTATCTGTCTTGATGTGTCTTACCGTGGGCTAATAAAACTAGCTACGGATACAGGCGTGGTCACAGCAATGAAAGCTGAGTTGGTCTACCAAAACGACAAGTTTGATTATAAAGGATTCCATGAAAAGCCTGATTTTTCCGCACAGCCTTTTGGCGACAGGGGCGAATTGATCGGCGTGTATGCAATGGCAATGCTGGTTGATGGCGGTGTGTTAGTGGAAACGATGACTATCGATGAAATTAATACGATCCGTGATGACTCGGAAGCCTACAAAGCGGCATTAAAGGAAGGTATGAGTAGTTGGCAATACACTACGAATGTGTGGGTTAAATTCTATACGGAAATGGTAAAGAAGACAGTTATTAAACGGGCCTCTAAAACCCTGCCGCCATCAAGAGGCAAAGAAATCATGGACAAGGCCATTGAGGTTATTAATGAGCATGAAGGGATTGAGTTTAAGGGTGCCGCGATGCTCACTTACACGGAAGAAGAAAGGGCTGAATACCAACGTTGTGTTGATAGCAGAGATTTTATTGATTTAGTTTGCCTGAAAAAAACCCTTTCAGCAGAGGCGCAGTTACAGCTACACGATCACTGTGTACCACAAGCCCCGCAAGGCCAAAAACAAAAACAGGCTAAAGCTTTTAATGATGCGATAACGGACGCCGAAATGGAACTTGAAGCAATGACAGTAATGATTAATGAGCGAATTAATGATGGAGACGACGAAGGGGTTTATGAAATAGTTTCCGAGTGTAGCCAATACACCATTGATTACATTCTTTCAAAAATGGATAGCGAATCGACAATATTAATTAACTCGTTATTACTTGAATCTGATGCCGCGTAATGGGCGCAACACTAACTAAGGAAAAAGTTAAGAGGATAAAGCGGCTATATGCTTTCAGGAGAAAGATAGTAAGAGCCCTGTCCAGAGAAAGCCTTGCTAAGAAGTTTCAAATATCAAGACACGCCATTGATAAAATCGTCGATGGGAAGAATTGGAACGAAGTTGTTTAACCCATTTAATAGGTAAGACCAAACCCATGAGTAAAGGTAAAGATAGATGAGTGAATATTTCATGCGCTACCTTGCCGCACAGTGCGTGAAATTTTATAAACGCGGCTAAATAATAGGAGGTAGAACCCTATGAATGATGCACTAGAAAAAGCGATAAAAGATACTGCCAACAAAGCAGCCGAGTCTGAAGATTCAAATGATGCTTTGAAATATACACAAGCGGCCCTAAATGCCGCTAACGCATTAATGGCTTTGTCAGATATAAAATAGTACGTGATCTAACCACGTCCCAAACATTAGGGCGTGGTTAGAACCCCCAAGCGAGAGAACGAAAGATGGCCGATAGCAATGTTTCTAAAATTGAATGCCCAAGATGTAAACAAATAATGGAATCAGCAGACTCAGCAGAAGGATGCGAAGACATTGAATGTCCTCTTAGGAATGGAGTTGAAAATACAGCATCTGAAGGCTTTATAAATAAAGATAGACCCTATCGTAAAAATTATTGTGAATGTTTGAAGGCTCACGGTGTTCATTATTCTGTAGAATATGATAATTATTATTGCAATCACTGTAATTACGGGTTTGGCACGGAATATTATCTAGTTGCAAAACGGTGCGAAAAACTCCAATCCTCCCTCACCACCTCAGAAGAAAGGGCCAGCATTTATATTGATGCGCTTGATCATATAAACAGAGTGGCTAGAAATGCTAGAGAACAATCAAAACGTGATCGTTGGATAGAAGCGAGGGCAGCATGGGCGCTAGATTGTAAAGAATTCGATATGGACGCATTGCCAGCTTATCCAGTAATGAAAATATCCAGTTTAGAAAAAAAATTAAATAAAGCCGAGCAGGAACTTGCTGATATACGAGAATGGGTTGAAGAAGGAACAAGAGCCTGTCCCGATAATTACCACAATACATTCCCTGCGGGCTATGGGTGCGCGAAGATAGAATTACAATTAATGTTTAATGGTGATAAAGCACTCACCCAGGATAAGGGTGTTGGGGAGGGTGAAGGGTGAATATAAACGAAATAGAGGCTGAAGATTTCTTGCATCAAGGCCATAAGCTAGAAAATGTAAGGGTTGTCGAAGAAGATTTTAATCCTTTAGATAGATCACAAACATTTGAAAAAGCAAGAGTGGTTTTCAGATGTGACGTTTGTAAAGAACAATGGCTTATTGAATATTTAGTACACCCTTAAAACAGGACAGAGATAAATGATACCTATAGGAGGTATGTGATGCCAGGATTACATGAAAAATTAGCTAACAGCCATCCCTCATTACAACGTGGAATGGTGTGGTGTAAAACATGTGGTAATAGCCAGAAAGTGGATAGCGCTGATTGTATGGCTAATGGCTGGCCTAAATGCTGTGGTTATACGATGACAATAGATCATCCTGATACGTGGAAAGGAGTATAGCTATGGATGTGAATAATTACGTGATTATTGAAGGAGAAGGATTGGTGTATTGGCCTATGTGCAAAATTAACGGCTGTCCTAACAGGCAGTGTAAAAGCCTTGGTTCTGTTTATTGTTGGCCCCACACAGGTAATGGTAAGTCACCAGAGGAAACAATTGAAAGCCTCACGCAAAGCCATGCTCTCAGCCATGATTGATGATAACCACTTGTGATCTATCCCTAACATGAATTATTCTAATCCAGGTTACTGCGATCCAAGGGGATCGCACATGAGAAAATCATTTAAAGAAGTGATGGAGTGGTATTTGAAAAATATGGGGAGATTTGGCCTTTCAATCGCAGACCAAAAGGTAAAACGGTCAGTCGCTAAGAGCGTCTTAATCCCCGAATTTGAGAAAAAATGGCTGTCATACGGTCAGTTACGCGGCAAACCAAAGCTCGTTAAAGGCGATGTCATGGCGCTACGGTCACGCCTTCTCAGCGAAGGTAAGGCCGATAGTACCGTAGCAAAGTACCTTCTGGTAGGCAGTACCGCCATTAACAAGGCAGAGGAATATCAGGAGTGGGTACTGCCTAATCCGTTTAAAGGCACCTGTCGAGGCCTGGAAGCCGAAGTCAGGGAGCGGGAAATCACCAAAGATGAGGAAACTAAGATCTTGTTCCGCTTTATTTATAAGGAAATACTCATTGTTATGGTGGAATGTGGTATGCGTCGGGGCGAGTTGGACACGTTAAAACGTGATCAAGTCTATCGCGACAGTGATGGATGGTGGATTAAGCTACGGTTTAAGTCGAATAAATGGCGGAAAGTGGCCTTATCGCCATTGGCATTGAGAACCATTCAGAAGCAACCTAAGCGCTCTGATTATGTGTTTACGAACAAGAAGGGTGAGTCAGTAAAGTACCAGACGTTCATTAAGGCGTTTCACCGGGCGAGAGAGAAGGCAAAGGTCGATCATTGCACCCCTCACGACTTCCGGCGCACCTTTGGCTATCGTAAGCGCCGGGGTGGGGCTGAACTCGATGACTTGCAAGCACAGTATGGACACGCCTCACGTTCAACAACAGAGCGCGTCTACGCAAAGGTGGATGAACGTAAAAGCCAGAACGCCGTGTTAGCCTGTGGAAAAGCACTATAAAGTGTTGTAGTAACAAGGGATTGAATTTTCTTCATTATGAAATAATTATGAAATAATAATCAATAAGTTACACTGTTTTTTTAACTGAACTGGATCGCAGTAGCCACTAAACGGGGATTATCAATGGTGTGTTACTGACGCTTGATTTGTCTATTCCGTTATATTTATTTCTTTTTAATGCCCATTATTAATGTATCTGTCATCTTAAGTATGGATAATTTCTCCTGATATAAATTATCCATATTTTTATCAGTCAAAAAATGCCACTTATCATGACCGCCAGGCTTACCTTTAGACAACCAGTATAAATGATTACTGAGCGGGAATCTTTGAATGTGCTTTTCCCAGATTATGCGTAATCCCGCCAGATCAACGACATGACGAAGTGTATCCATATTAAATAAATACAGATGTTGGCTCCAATAAGTGAAATTCTGGAAAGAGCTGGATTCATAAAGACTTAACAAGCTATCATTAGCATTCGGAGTTTCTATAATAATCTCTCCTTCGTCGGCTAAAAGCAGTGCAAGTTCCTTTAGTATTTTTACTGGATCTATTAAATGTTCAATTACATGAAATAATGTAATTATATCCCAAGGTTCATTATTAAAATAATGATCTTTGTATATAATTAGACCGCGTTGTTTAAATGAGTCTTGCAGCGCAACCTCAGGCTCAATTCCTACTATTTTTTTTGCTATAGAAGACCCAATTTCTACAAACCCGCCAACTCCACAACCAAAATCTAAAACTCGTTTATCATGAATACGAGATTCTAAAAATTGATGGCGGCGCTCATCATCTCTCTTCGTCTCTTTTAGCCAAGAATTAATATCAGGTTTCGTGCCTCCGTGCATCCCTGAGCCTGTGTAATGATTTGAATCTATATGTTCCATACTAGAGAGATATACTAGTTTACATTCGACGCATTCCAACACGTAAATATCACTTTTATCTCGCACACAGCCTGGACGTATAACATACTCACTATTACCACAAAGATAGCAAGTTTGTTCTGGTATAATTTTTTCTATATTACTATGCAACTGTATATTCGCCACTAGTTCCGTATGGATGATCTATACTAACACCTGTCAATCCAGTAAACTACCCCGCTTGTTATGGTAATAATGCAATTAATTGATCTAATATTTTAGCGGTTATTCGTTTTCCTTTGAATTCGATAAAATCCTCAGTGACAGCAAAATGAGGGGTTTGTGGTACACCTGTTACCCGTTCTCGATCTAATGTTTTGACTGCAATATCGTCACCATTTTCGTCCTGCTCGATTTTAACCCTTCCATTGTCTA
>JAJDAX010000183.1 GCA_029261615.1 Nitrospinaceae bacterium | reverse complement strand
TTCCTTGGTGGTAAAGAAAGGATCAAATATCTTGTCAATATTTTCTTTGGGGATTCCCGGTCCCGTGTCGGAAAACTGAATTTCTATCTTGTCTTTCAAAGTTTTTGTCTTAATGGTAATTCGATTGTTTTTCCCACCTTGCATAGCGTCCCTGGCATTACTCAATAAGTTTAGAAAAACCTGCGCCAGTTTATCCTTATCGGCCAGGATCTCCTGCAATTTTTCGTCGAAGTCTCTTTCAATGGTAATATTCTCCAAACTCATTTCATACTCAACCAGAGTCGCCGTCTCATCAAAAAGTCGGTGAACATTTACCTCGGCAATTTGGTTTTCTCTTTGGCCCGAGAACTCTTTTAAAGCAGTGGTTATCTTTGCCGCACGGTCAACTTGAATCTTTATTTTTTTAAATTGCTCGCGGAGTTCCGGCGGCAGGTCCTTTTTTAGTTCAGTTTGCGAAATAAGGCTGATTATATTTAATGGGTTTAAAACTTCATGCGCCACACCAGCCGCCAGAACCCCAATTGAAGCCAACCTTTCGCTTCTGATCATCATTTCTCTAGATAAGTTTAACTCCTCCTCCATTTGCTTGGCACGGGTAATATCCTCTTTGACCGCCAAAAAATGGGTTATGCGACCCTCTTTGTCTTTGATGGGGGAAATAAACCCCGTCTCCCACAACAATCCACCCTCCTTATTCCGATTGCGAAATTCGCCGCGCCAAACTTCTCCAGACAAAATTGTTTCCCATAGTTTCTGATATTCCTCTTTAGAGGTTTCACCTGATTTAAGTATTCTGGGGTTTTGTCCAATAACCTCTTCATAAGAATACCCGGTGGTCTTCTCGAACCACTTGTTTACATATTCAATAGTACCATCAGGGCTTGTAATTATTATCGATGCTGAACTTTGCTCAACAGCGAGGGATAGTTTTTTAATTTTTTCTTCGGCATGTTTTCGTTCAGTGGTGTCCTGAAACTCCAGAACCGAGCCGAGCACCTCTCCGTCTCGGGCCAAGGGTTCGATATAACAGATGACCGGGAACAAGCTACCGTCCTTACGAACGAAGGTATCTTCGTAATCAACCATCTTTTTTAATTCAGCCTGGGCATTGTCTATGGGACATTCCGACATGGGGTAAGGGCTACCGTCGGGGTATTTGTAGTGAACAGCATCGTGCAACGGCATGTCTTTTATTTCTTCGAGCGTATAGCCCGTAACCGCTTCAGCCGCCGGGTTCATGAACGTCGCGTGCCCCTGCTTGTCTATCATGAACAGACACGATGCGGCGTTATCAGTGATAGTTTTATTGATGAGGAGCTGTTCCTTAAGCGCCTCGCTTTGACTTTTCCCTCGCCAGGAAACGGGAATTTCAATTTTTCTTTGCTTGCAAATGTCTCCAGCCTCATCCCCAAGCAAGTGTTCAATGTGACCTTTAATTTTCAAGGGTGGGGCCATAATAAATCGGCAGGCCTTGTCTCCTCTGGCTTTGCACAAGATCTCCGAAGCGATCAGAGGCTGCCCAAAGCTCTCTTCACACCATCCGGAGGAGTAACCGGCGTTCATCACACAAACGCAGGAATCGCTTTTTTCCCCTTTCACCAACCACGCATCCGACTCAAAGGAGTAAAGGTGGTCATATATCAGAAGAAAATTTTCATCCAGGGAAACATTGGATTGGGGGGAAATATCCACACTCGCCCAGCCGGTATAGGAAAAATGGACGGGACCTACAGATAATTTTTCCAACGGGTCGGTGAGGTTATTTTTTATGTGGAACTTACGGGCATCCTCTTTTCCAACGGAATGGGCAATATCATAAAGAAGCGACTTGGCCATGGACTTCGCTTCCTCCTCTAAACTTCCTCCAAAAAGTGCCTTCACCGTTGAAAAAAAATCTACCGAAAGGGAAGCGGCCCGAACCAGAATATACCTCTCCCCGGAGATCGTTATTTTCCCTGGAGTGAATTCCCGACTCTGGTTTCCAAAGTATGCAGAAACATAGTTCTCGGCCTTTTCAAAGATACGCTCAAATTTTTTCGGCACTTTGACGGTATTCAGCATGAGAAACCTTTCCCATTGAAGCTCATTGTGCAGGGAGAATTTTTATCCTGGATGGATTAAAGTAAGCTCACTATTTTTTCTTTGGTTTCTACTTCCGAACGATTTCATCGTCATACTGGCCCTGGACCATCCGGACCCTTTTTAAGGGTTTTTGATTGTATCATTTCTTCCCTGACCTTCTCCCTTAACTTCGCCTTTGAAACTTTGGAACGTTTTGCATACTGGACGTTAGCACTTTCCCAACCCCCTGTCCTAGTCATGTCCCTTGTTTTTAAATGCTTAAGAGGTCAGTCAAAGGATATATGTGTCTCCGCACCCCATACGATCAGCCACCTGAAATACCTTCAGGGGAGCGCATGGTACTCCTTTTTACAAAAAAGAATTTTTAGGAAACGCAAAAGCAAAGGTAGGGTTTTCGGACCTTGCGGTCAGCCAACGGAAAAAAATATTCGTGCGCGTCCGCTACACCGCCGCCAAACAACACTCAGCAAGCGCGACTAAGCCACGACCACCCGCCCCTCTGGCGAGGAGAGCGAGGTGATGCGTAGGAGAATTATATTAGTGTGCCAGTTGTCCGGCATACAGGTTGCGCATTGCCCCTCCGGCGAGGAGCTATTGGAAGACGGCTTTGGCGGAGGTGACCATGTTGCCGATGCCGCTGGTGCTGTCCTGTACCGCAGTCGCTTCGTAGCCGCAATGCGCCGTGCAATCCCGACATTTAGGATGATTGCGATGGCCGTACTTTTCCCAGTCGGTTTTTTCCATCAGGTCATCAAAGGACTGCACATAGCCTTCGTCAAGCAGGTAGCAAGGCTGCTGCCAACCCAGAACCGAATAACACGGATTGCCCCATGGCGTGCAGTCGTAATCGCGTTCCCCTTTAAGGAAATCGAGATAGAACGGTGAGTGGTTGAAGTTCCATCGTTTGCCTTCAGTATTTTTTGCCAGCAGTTTATTGAAAAATTCCATCGTTTTTTTGCGACCGCTGAAATGATCCTGATCTGGTGCCGCCATGTACTGGAACGCAGAGGCGACCGTCATTCCATCGAGATTCAAAGGACGCAGGTGATCGAGAAAACTCTCGGCTTCGTCGACCGACACACCGTCGAAAAACGTGGTGTTGGTGGTAACGCGGAATCCACGTCGCTTGGCTTCACGAATAGCGTTGATCGCCTTATCGTAAACACCTTCTTCCTGACAGATGTGATCGTGATGCTCCTGCCCGCCATCGAGATGGATCGAAAGCGTCAGTCGAGGATCAACCGGCAACTGATCAAAATATTTATCCAGTAAAATCGCGTTGGTGCAAAGGTAGACATAACGGTCCTGATTGATCAGCCCTTTGACCACATCAATAATTTCCGGATGAATGAGCGGTTCACCACCGGCAATGGAAACAACCGGTGCGCCAGCCTCATTTGCCGCATTGAGGCATTCATCAACGGAGAGGTATTTTTTCAGAATCTCATTCGGTTTCTGAATTTTACCGCAACCGGTGCATTCCAGATTGCACCGATACAACGGTTCGAGCATGAGGACCAGCGGGTATTTCTTGCGGCCCATCATTTTCTGCTTCATGATATACAAACCGATCTTCATTGCCTGTCGGATAGGTACGGACATAGTTTTATTCAGGGTGTTGAGGTTGGTGAAAAACGTTCAAAAATCGGCTATAAGAGAGCCGGACATTTTTCGGAAAATGATGTGCAAAGTTTCCCGAAAATCTATTATAAAGGACAACTCATGAGGGCACCTCAAAAAATCGCTTTGGCCTCAGGTAATCCTTACTTTTAAGGTTAATGTTCCCAGAATAGGGAACCCGGGAAACTCCTACCGGGATCATTGGGAAACCACTAAACGGGTTATAGTAGGCTCTCAGGGGAACCATTAGCAAGCACAAGCCCCACTAGAAGCCTCTGATTGGTCGTTATTTTGAAGAAAACATTACTCCTTATTTTGCTTGTCATCATCGCTCTACTCATTGATGGCACTCTCACTTACGATATCTTTGATTTCAGGGAAGAAACAGAGGGCGGTTGGCTGTTGTTTTTATTGGGGATATTCCTGTTATCGGTGATCGCGCTGGTGGATTCTCCCACAAATAACGGAGATAAAGACAACCTGGAATAGATTTTTTTCAGGAGATCAACCTAAGAAATGGGCGATGCGGACGCGATGGGCTCGCAGATTCGGCTTAGCAAGGCAAACGGTTCAGGGGTAAAATCACAGGCAATCCACACACGACCAGCACCTCCATGGGCCACCTCCACGGCTTCCCCCGTATCCTTTTCAATTCCTGAAAGGGTAAATACCTGCTGACCGGATGGCGCAATATATTCCACGCGGTCCCCGACCTTGATGCGGTTTTTGACTTCCACTTCAATCCAGCCAGAACGATGGGACATTACCTGCCCGGCGAACACCTGTGGCAGGTCAGGTTCCTGTGGGGAATCAAACCGCTCGGTTTGATGATCAGACTTGGGAACAAGAAACGCTGAGGTGAATCCTCGATTAGCGGTCTTCGCAATTTCATCAATCAGTTCAGGATCAAACGATTTTCCCGCCGCAAGATCATTCAATGCTCGACGATAATTTTTTATCACCAGCGACAGATAGTACAACGTCTTGGAACGCCCTTCGATCTTGAAGGAGCATATCCCTGCTTCGCGCATTTGACTGAGCAGTTCAATTGCGCGCAGGTCTTTTGAATTCATGATGTAAGTGCCGTGCTCATCTTCATCAATCGGCATCAAATCACCTGGCCGTTCGCGCTCCTCCAGGAAGTAATCGCCCTGCAACAGATCCGGTCGATGCGTATCGGAAACATAGCCGTCGTAACCGGAAGGTTGCTCGTGAATATCGTACTCCCAGCGACAACTGTTGGTACAAGTCCCCTGATTGGCATCGCGGTGATTGAAATAATTCGAAAGCAAACATCGCCCCGAATAGGCGATGCAAATAGCACCGTGAACAAACGCTTCCAGTTCAAGGCCCGGTACCTTTTCGTGGAACTCACGAATCTCAGGCAATGAAAGTTCGCGCGACAAAATAATCCGCTGTACGCCGCATTCATACCAGAACTT
>JAJDAX010000182.1 GCA_029261615.1 Nitrospinaceae bacterium | reverse complement strand
ATTGGGCACCACGAATAGCGTGCCGATCATATCCTTGTGCAGGTTGCAGCGTAAAATGATCGGGCCCGGCTGGTCGAGATTGATGGATTTAGATGTTCCGGATGCCATCGCGCCCAGATTGAACTGGTTGTTGCGTGACTTCGAGAAAATGTTGTGAACTTCTTTATCGTCGTTTATAAAGTCGACGGTCGACCCCACCATCACCACTGAGTTTTGCGGGGAAAAGTTCAGACCGCGCTGGAAGATTTTAACTGTCTTGCTTTCCTGTTTGGGAACCTTGAGTTTGCTTTTGGATTCGAGAATCACCAGTCCGGGGGACGACACGGATTCACCGTTGATTTTAACGATGCCTTTAATCGTGGTGATGGGTTTTACGATTTTAGTGTCGGAGCCCTCAGAGCCTTCTTCTTTCTTATCGTGGGCATCTTTAGCGTCTGCTTTCTCATCTTTATGGTCAGCGTGCTCAGCCGAAGTTTTTTCCTCTTCGTCTTTCTTATCTGATTTTTTGACTTCCTTCAGGTCGGCTCTTTTCCCTTTCGCCTCGCGCAGGCCCATGGCGACAAGGAACTGGTTGACGAAGGGTTTGTCGAATTGCTTGTCTAACTCGATGGCGCGGGTGAAATGCGGCCCGGCATCATCAAATTTCTTCATGAGGCTTAGTGTCACGGCCAGATTGAAATGAGCTTGAGCAAAATCTTCTTTTATTTCGAGAGCTTTTTTGTAGGATTCCGACTCGTGTTTGTAATCCTTTTGCAGCCCATAACTTTTGCCAAGATAGTTGTAGGCCATGTAATGTTTTGGGTCGAGTTCGATGGTTTGCTTGAACAGCTTGATAGCTTCATCTGAAGTTTTTTCGTGCAAGCGTGACAGGCCCCAGTTGAAGGCGATTTCTTCATCGTCCGGTGCCAGTTCGAAAGCCCGCGAGAAGCGTTTGTTGGCACCTTCAAATTTGCCCTGCATGCGGTGAGATGTGCCCCAGATGGCATAGACCTCTGATGAGTTCGGGCTGAGCTCAGCAGCTTTTTCAAACTCAAGTTCAGCAAGCTCATACTTACCCTGTTCGGACAACCCCATGCCCTTGGAGATGTGTTCCAAGGTTTTCCGGGGCAGGTCGGAGCCGGGAGGTTTCGGTGTGTTGAGCTGCGCGAGCTGCAGGTCTTCGGTTGACTCATTCAGGTCGCTCAGAGTTTCATCTTCTGCTGTGACCTCCAGGGGTCGTTTCCTAGACTCGGTATTCTCTGAGTTGTTTTTGTCTTCGACGGTTTGAGAGGCTTTCTTGATCCGCGATTCCTTGTATTGGTCGTAAGGAATCATTTTACTATCTCCTTCAGATAAGAAGATGCCGACACCGATGAGGGCCGCTAGAGCAACCAGGCTGAACAGAGCTTTGGTCCAGCTGGAAGACGGTTTTTTTGGATTGGATGAAGAGTTTTTTCCCATAGTGTTTTTTCAGTGACCGTTAAAAATTAAAAAGAACCCATGAGCCATGGAGAAGGCCACCTTGCGGTGGAATCTGCTGGCTACCTGGTGTTGAACTGGTAACAATTATTGAGCGCGACGCAAAATATTGAAGAATCGCTATTTGCGTTCTTGAAAGTTCCCGTGTGCCGAGCCCTCAGTATTCCGAGATATGATGGGGCTTGGGAAGCTTAAAGATGTCTTTATTCGGGTAATCGTCAATTGTGGCAGGTTTGACCCCTTTTCTTGGGGCACCCTGCACCTTGCCCACGCAGGAAGACATTTGCGGTTTCACCGCCTGAGACCCACAGTGTTCGCAGGTCGTTTCATCTTTATTAGTGCTGAGTGATTGCAGGAGGGTGAAATCGGCCCGGCAATCATCACAATGGTATTCGTAAAGGGGCATGGGGGTTCCACAAGTGCTGGTAAAATCTTGGGTTGCAAACTTTTGAATAATAGGATTTAATCATAGCTTCGAACGGCCTGTCAATGGGATTTTCCAGCCTGTCCCGCACTCCGGAACCCACTTTTACCCAATTTCAAACGCTTTGGTTTCAAAACGCTCATGAAAGAATCATTTTTGGACGCCCTCAAGGGTCAATCAGGCTATCTTCCATATCAGTATATCAAGAAAGCCTGCCAGAACGGGATCATCACCTCCGAGGACAAGGTCACCCCTGGCCAATTGCAGCCGGTCAGTCTGGATCTTCGTCTCGGGCCAAAGGCTTACCGCATTCTGAGTAGTTTCCTGCCGGAAAATGAAACGGTCGAGCAAAAATTAAAGGACCTGAAGCTGTACGAGGTTGATCTGCGCTCCAATAACAAGGATTCCGGTTTTCTGGAACGCGGGGGCATTTATCTGATTCCGCTCAAGGAAGAATTGAATTTCCCGAAAAATCTGTATGGTTACACCAATCCGAAAAGCTCCACCGGCAGACTGGATATGTTCACCCGTGTTATCGTAGACAAGGGCCACCGATTCGACGAGATTCCGCGTGGTTACAAGGGTAAAATGTATCTGGAGGTCATAACCCGTTCCTTTCCGGTCAAGGTGAAGGAGAACCTGTGCTTGAACCAGTTGCGCATTGCACAGGGGCAACCGACCACTATGGGGCGGCAAAGCCTGGAGCCGGATTACCGTAAATATCCGATCTTATTTGATCGAAATGGATTTGCTGTACCTTTTAAGGATATCAAGGTCCAGGGTGGGTTGTATGTTGGAGTTGACCTGATGGGCAATGGCGATGATGACATTGTCGCCTATAAGGCCAAGACCAACAGCAGCTTCATCGACCTGTCAAAGAAGAATTTTTACGATCCGCAGGATTTCTGGGAGCCGGTGAAACTGCCGAGTAAGCGTAAAAAAAGAATCGTGCTGGAGCCGGAAAGTTTTTATATCATGATGTCGAAGGAGAAAATCTGCATCTGGCCACATGTATTGGCAGAGATGGTCGCCTATGAGCCGAACAGCGGTGAACTTCGAACGCATTACGCCGGTTTTTTTGATCCTGGCTTCGGCTGGAACGGTACCGAAGA
>JAJDAX010000181.1 GCA_029261615.1 Nitrospinaceae bacterium | reverse complement strand
ATGACCTACACCGATGCCGAGGTTACTTCAGTTGCGACTACAGCCGCTTTGGACGAAGATGCTTCGATCTTCGCTGGTGCAATGCCAGGAAACGATGTGGCTTATGTTCCTGAAATCCAGTTTGCAGTTGGTACAGGAATTGAGTACGGTCCGTTCTCTTTTCTTATCGACGGGCAGTATCAGGATTCCACCTTTGCCTCGGGTAATAACTCCCCGCTGGAAGTTAATCCGATTACTGGTGTTGCGGATGCCCGGTTTGGTATGACGGACAGCTTCTTCCTGGTTGATGTCACGGTGAATTACCAGGCTCATAAAAATGTGAAGCTGTTCACTACGTTCAAGAATATTACGGACGAACGTTATATCGTGACCCGGGTACCGCATGGTGCACGCGGTGGCGCTCCGTTCTCCATGCTGGGAGGTGTTGAAATCACCATCTTCTAGTTCTGATTTAGAAGTCTTGATTACACCTGACTGGCGTAAAAACCAGACTCCGGTGACTCCTCCCCAGATCCTCCTCCTTGGGGCCAGGAGTCACCGGTTTTTTATTTTGAGGGCAAATTTGAAAGGAAATGAACGATACGTTGTAAGCCCCTGCCGTCAAAAATTTTGCGGCCGGTCGTGCTCATCGCGGTCAGGGTTTCCGGCGAGGTCCTGACTGCGTTGATGAGCTTGCCGATATCCACTTTGCCCGGTTGCCCGATCCGTTGTGCTGCCCCTTTCTCTTCAAGACTAAACGCCAGCTTTTCCTGATGGTCCACTTGCGGCACAACAAACGAGGGAGTCCCGGCAGTCAGGGCTTCTTGCAGCGTCACCCCACCCGAGCAAATTACGGCATCGTTTTGAAGAAGCAGGGGAGCAAGGCTTTTAGGCTGAAACACATGAGTCACCCTGGGGTTTTGAATTACGTCCATTAGTAAATCGACCGTAGCGAAGCCAGGCCCTGAGGTCACAGTAATTTTCAAGTCAGGAAATTTTTTTAACAAAGGAGTAGCGACGCTCCCTGTAAGATTATTAGGGTCCGTGCCGCCCATTGTGATCAGCACCGATCGAATACCGTTCGAAAAATCCCGATTCGTTCTCGAGGCGGCTTCGTATTCCGGTGCGAGAAGTGAATAATCCCGACCGAAAAGAGTTTTGACGGAACCGGGGACATCCTTTGATGATTCAGGCGCAAGGTTGCAATCGATCAGACAATCCAGATGATTCCGTCCGCGCCCGAGATCTTCGAACCCCGCGATGTAATGTGCCGATGCCCGGACTTTTGAAATAAATTCAGGTGTCGTTTCATGAATGTCGAGAATGGCAAGATCAACGGGCCCCGGTATCGCATTTAGAAATGTTTCGTTGCAAGTCACCGGGTATAGTTGGACGTCCTCTGGAATGAGGCCAAGGTGTTCATACTGATCGGGAAACAGTGTCACCCGCCATCCTGCCCTCACAAGTGCCTTCGCGAGGTGGAATTGCCGGACCCAATGTCCGAATCCCGCCTGGTGCGATACCTTGACTCGAATGATGGCTTTCATAGTAAGTGGGCTTCAGGGTGAAATGGGAAACGGCTGCTTTCCCAAGGGAGTATCTACAGGGGAAGCGGGCTTGCGATTGTGCCGTCCACTGTTGATCTTGTTCAGAATTTCACTGTCATCACAAATGGTTTCAACACGTTCCTGTTTTCGACTTTTCAGCGCTTGCGGTAAACGTGGCAGAGCCATGAAAAACGCGGCCCAGAAACGGAATCGTCCTGAGAACAAATCACGCAACAAATATAGCGGAATTGCCCATAAAAATTCACGTGTCAAATCAGTGCTTAAAATATTTTTGAACACGAACAGGTAATTGTTGCGCGCCGAAATGCGACCGATCTGTTTTAATTTCTTCTGCCGTGTAATTGTACCGCGTACCTTGTGATAGGCAATCGATTCCGGATCGTAGACTACTTCCCAGCCGCGTTTGAGTGCTCGATACGACAGGTCGATCTCTTCATAATAAAGAGGGTGGTACAACGAATCAAAACCGCCCAATTGCAGGTAACGTAACCGGTCGACCATCATGGCGCCACCGCAGGCAAACAAGGTTTGGCTACGGTCAAACGCCTCTTTTTCATACAGATGAAAATGCCCGTGTTTGAAATATCCGCCACGGTTGCCGTAAAGAAAGCTGGTTTCGTCAAAATCATAGATGCGTCCGCTGGCGGCAAAAACTGGATTCTCTGGATCATCAAAATGCTGAGCCAGATGAATGAGGGATTCGGGATGCAGTTTAATATCGTTGTTGAGCAACATGATGACCGGAGACTCAGCAAGTTTGGCAGCGTGGTTGTTTGCTCCCTGAAATCCCAGGTTGCGGGGCGTGCGCTCAGCCCGCACCCAGGGAAATTCTTCCGCCAAAATGGTGAGGCTATCATCCGATCCACAATCGTCGATGACCATTACTTCGTATGAATGATCCGGATCATTTTCCACCGCCCGTTTCAGGGTGGGCAGGCATTCCCTCAGGAGGTCTCTGCCGTTCCAGTTGGTGACGATTAATGTAATGTCGAATTTCATGTCGTGTTCAAGCCGTTTGAAGTTTTAGCAGGTTATCTACGAGACGTTTGATATTCCGTTCTCCGTGAGTCTCTATCTTACCTTTTACGGTTAATTTCAGGGCTTTCTTGATCGATTCCTGCCAGTCCAGGCTGTAAAAAGGGTCCGAGGCCAGGATTTCACCAATCCCATTATCCGACAAACAGCTTTTCACTGCCTCAAATTCTTTGAAGCCGGGTCGTTCGCAGGTAACAACCGGTTTGTGGTGCGAGAACGCTGTAGCCAGTGTGGAATAACCAGCTTTGGTGAGAACGAGATCAGATGAGGCCATAAGGTCAGGAAATGAGAACCGTTCATCAAGAACTCCCAGGTTAGGGCAGGTCACATTTGCTGGAACCGCATCTCGCGTCAGGAAAAAATAGTCGGCCATCTCAGCAATATTCTTCCATTGAATCGCAGAACAATCGTATTGACCAAGATAAATAAAAACCCAGGGCCGGGTGTTTGCGGATTCTGGCAATACCTCTTCCAGTTCATTCCGGATATCGCGTCCTGGCAGGCTGAGCAGGCCGACGCTTTCAAGTTGCGGAACGACATTATTTTCCAGATGAATTTGGGGGAGTACCTGCAAATTGCAGGCAGCATAATGATCACGAAGAGTGGCGATCAGTTCCGGGTAGCGGGAGGCTTCGGGAAAACCAGAGTAGATATCGTGCCAGTTAAAGTTGGCAACCACCATCGAAGGAATTCCAAGCTCACCCGCTGCTTTAAGGGGGATGGAAGGGACATCGGAAATGAGCAGATCGATTTCATTTTCTTCCAGCCAGGCCTTTTCCTTTTCACAATAAAGTTGTTCGTGTTCAAGGAATTGAGCGAGGTTTAAAAACGACTGTCTTCGGTCCACTGCGATAAAATCAGCCTGTGCGCAACCGGTATCCAGAGACAGCTGACGAAAGGTGAGTTCCGGAACAAAGGGTCGAAAATAGGTTTCCGGTATTTCACTGGTGATAAAAATCTGATACTGGGCAGCAAGCTCTTTTAACACCACGGCGGACCGGGCGGCATGCCCGTATCCGTGGGAGCTGATGGTGTAGGCGATCCTTTTGATAAGGCTTTCCTGTCAAAGGAGTGAGCTGAAAACGTGCCCGGCATTTAGCCGGGGTGTTTTATTTTGATGGAGAGTATTTAAACTGACAGAAATTTCCCAGTTTGGAAAACGTGTTGGAGAGTTTCAGGTCGACATAGTCCTCTCGTGCTTTCCATGGGATACGGTCAAAATCGCAGGCCGACTCGATAAAGTCGACGCGACCATACCGGATAAAAAATGAATGAAACCAGCATTTCTTCATTTTGAAATCCCAGTTTTTATCGGTAGCTTTTTTGGTATCCCTTAAGAACCCTCTCCACGAATACATGGCATCCATCCGGACTTCCCCATTGTCCACAAAAGTTTTAAATGGGTTGTCGGTTGCCTTTTCTTCCGCGACCTGTTTTTCAACTTCTTCACGGGTCCAGTCCGTGAGAGCCTGGGTGACAATTCCACGTGCCTTGACTGTGTGAATATTGAAATCGTCCAGAGCCAGATGCGCGAGATAGATGAACAAGGCAACAGTCATAAGATGCTGTTCTTCTTCTGCAAGGTCATCGGCTTCTTCATATTGCCAGAGTCGATTAAAGTTTACCCGGATGTCATCAAAATTAATTTCGACCTTGTCAGCTTTCAGGAGGTCAAAAATGGGTTTGACCCGATCCCCACGGTCAGGCGGTGGGGTATCGTCAACTTCCTCCGGGACCAGGCGTTCGAGAACCACTTCCTCTTCGTCTTCTGTTCCCTGAGTAGAATTCGCTTCTTCGTTCATTTTGTTTCCAGAAAATTAGGTTTGCGGAGCCGGTCGAAAATGGGCCCCAATAGCGTTATCGTGTGGATTAAAAATAGCATAGGGCCGGGAAAAAGATCAAGGGATTGCTGGGGGGTAAGTTCAAAGACTGAGACTGGCAGGGGAGGGGAAAGTTGGATACAATAGGCCTTTTCCCGTGAACATTCTGGAACGAATAATGGAAAACGACCGTTTTGATATTGTCATAGTGGGCGCTGGAGTCATTGGCCACAGTATCGCCTTTCGGCTCCTGAGGACAGAACCGGGTCTAAAAGTGGCGGTATTGGGCGATCCGGTCAATTCACTAATGGCATCCCGGGCTGCTGCGGGAATGCTGGCTCCTTTTTGTGAATGTTATCAGCCAGACCGGTTTTTCGAGTTTTGCCGCGATTCGCTTGAAAAGTATCCGGCTTTTGTGCAGGAATTGCAGAAGGTCAGTGAGGTCAAGGTTCCGCTTTCCATGGCCGGGTCGATCATGCCCTATAAATCTGTTGCAGACCAATGGGACAACCGCCTGAAGTTTTTTAATGACCAGAAAATTCCGCACGAGGTATGGACCGTCGATGCCGTAAAAACACGTTTGCCGTTTCTGGCGGATGACTGTGGTCCCGTTTTGTGGGTGGAAGAGGGGCAGATCAATAATCGCAGTCTTCATGATGCCCTGATGAGAGCTTCCAAAAACCTGGGTGCGTCGGTGATTGATGCCAATGTTACGGGTTTTGTGCACGACAACACCCGGATTGAAAAAGTGGTGACGGATTCCGGAGATATCGAAAGTGAACGCTTTGTACTGGCTTCGGGCAGTTGGTCCCAACAACTGGCCAGCGTTCTGGGGGTGTCACTTCCTCTTAAACCGATTAAGGGGCAGATGTGTCGACTGCGCGTGGAAGATAATAAACTTCCCTACACGGTGCATGGGTTTCTGACTTACATTGCACCCTGGCGCGAAGGCAACGGATTTGTTATTGGCTCGACTATGGAGGATGACGGATTCAATCCCGTTGTGGAGGAAAAAGTGATCCGCAACCTGATTAATGAAGCTGCAGAGATTTTACCCTGCCTGAAATCGGCGCCCCTGATTGAATCGTGGTCAGGGCTTCGGCCGGCGGCGGAAGACCGAATGCCGATTATGGGAAAAAGCGCACGCTACGCCAACCTGTATTATTCCACCGGGCATTTCAGAAATGGAATACTCCAAACACCCAATCAGGCGGACTATATGGCGGCCTCTATTCTGGACAATCTGAAGGTCCCTATCTCAGAATTTTCTCCCATCCGGTATGGTTTGTGAGACCCCAATCCCCACAAAATAACAAGACAATGGACGACCCGGATCTCTTGCAGGACTGGAAGCACATCTGGCACCCTTGCACTCCTCTCAACGACCCGGAAAACCTTCCCCTGCTGTTGATTGATCGGGCGGAAGGTATTTACCTTTACGAAAAAAATGGCGACCGTTATCTGGATGTTATTTCCTCCTGGTGGGTCAACCTGCTGGGACATAATCAGCCTCGTTTAAACGCCGCCTTGAGTCGGCAGATGGAAAAAATGGCCCACGTTATGTTTGCCGGAATCACGCATGATCCGGCCATTCGTTTGGCCGAACAACTTGTGAAATCAACGCCGGATAATTTAACCCGCGTATTTTTTTCAGACAATGGTTCGACCTCAGTCGAGATTGCTTTGAAAATGAGCCTTCAATACTGGAAACAGTCGGGAAGTGAAAAGAAAAACCGTTTTGCTTATCTTAAGGATGGGTACCACGGTGAGACGTTGGGTGCTTTGTCGGTTTGTGGCAGTGGATTGTTTCGAGAAAAATTTGACGATGTGTTGATGGAAAATATTGAAGTTCAGGGGCCGGATTGTTTGCGTTGCCCCTTCGGTCTGAAACGGGAATCATGTGAGGCAGAATGCTTTGAGCCTATGCAGCAGTCATTGGATAGCTGTTCAGAGTCCTTGGCTGGCGTGATCGTAGAACCGTTGGTGCAGGGGGCGGCTGGAATGAAGATGTACCCTCCGGTTTATTTGAAAAAACTGGAAGATGCCTGTAAAGCCTCAAATGTTCACGTCGTATATGATGAGGTTGCGGTGGGGTTTTATAGGACGGGCTCTATGTTTGTCTGCCAGGGGCACGAGTTGCATCCGACCTTTCTTTGTTTGTCAAAAGGAATAACCTCGGGCTATCTTCCGCTTGCCGCAACGTTGACGGAGGATTCTATATACGAAGCGTTTCAAGGCGAGTTTGCTGATTTCAACTGGTTTGTTCACAGCCACAGTTACAGTGCGAATCCTCTGGCGTGTGCTGTTGCCAATGAAACCCTTACAATTCTTCAAGAGCCGGGATTCTCGGAAAATCTTCAGGAAAAGATAGGGGCAATGCGTGATGCGGCTTCTTTGTTGAAAGAATTACCCTGGTGTGGTGAATACCGGCAAACCGGGATGATCGGCGCATTGGAGTTGGTTCAGGATCAAAAAAATCTTACGCCTTTCCCAATAGATCGCAGATTAGGATTTGAAATTTTCAGAGAGGGATTGAAGCGCGGGTTATTTTTACGTCCGCTTGGAAATGTAGTTTATTTCATTCCTCCATACGCGATAGAGAAAGACGAAATAAAAATGATGATCCGGGCGGCGGCTGAATCCGTTCGGGCTGTTCTAGACAAGGAGTGACTCATGTTTGAAGTGATTGCGACCACAGGGTTCTCAGCGGCACACAGGCTGAAATACCTCGATGGGAAGTTTGAGAACTTACACGGTCATAACTGGACCGCAACGGTGACGGTCTCTGCCCGTGATGTAAACGCTATGGGAGTGGGTATCGATTTTATTGAACTGAAAAAGGAGACGGAAGGATTGCTGTCGAAGCTGGATTACCAGACCATCAACGACATCCCGCCGTTTGACCAGGAAAACCCGTCGGCGGAAAACATCGCCCGCTGGGTTTATAAAGAACTTTCCCTTAAGCTAAATACGGACGGGATAAAAGTGAAACAGGTTGAAATCCGCGAAATGCCCGACTGTGGCGCTATATATTTTGAATAAATAAAATTTATCAGTCGATATCAGCTTCCAGGTCTTTTTTTGACATCACAAACTTCAATCGATGATTTCTCCAGGCAAATAACGCAGGTAACATGATCAGAGCGCACAGGGTACAAGTGATGATGCCGACCTCCACCACTTCAGCAATTGAACGGATGCCTGCGTGGTGCGCTACGTTCAGGCTCATGTAGCCTGCAAGGCTTGTTAGGGCAGAAAGGAGGATTGCGCTGCCGGTTTCCTGGACGGAGTGGATCGGATCCGATAAAGGGTCATCGAGAATATGGTGTCCGAGGTAGATGCAGTGATCAATCATGATGCCCACGATGGAAGGCAACATGACGATATTGATAAAATTCAGTTTGATGTTGAACAGCGCCATCAAGGCTCCGGTCAAAGCCAGTCCCGTGAATAGCGGTAGAAATGTTTTG